>NZ_CAXBDC010000005.1:0-81171 GCF_963974195.1 uncultured Nisaea sp. | reverse complement strand
TGGTCGCCAATGGCGAGATCTACAATCACCGGGATTTGCGGGCGATCCTCGGCGAGAGCGCCTTCCAGACCGAAAGCGACAGCGAGACCATCCTGCATCTGTTCCGCTCCGGCGAGGCGCGCTGGATCAGCCGGCTGGACGGCATGTTCGCCTTCGTGCTGGCCACCCGGAACCGGATCATCGCGGCGCGCGATCCGCTCGGCATCAAGCCGCTTTATGTCGCCAGACTGGGGGACGGTTATGCCTTCGCGTCCGAGCTGAAGGCCTTTGACGGCGTCGAGGTCGCGAATATCGAGGCGATTCCGCCGGGCACGCTCTATGACAGCCAGGACGGCTGGCGGCAATGGTATCGCACGCCCCAGGGCGCGGCCGAGGCGGAGCCGGATCTGGATATTGGCCGGACGGCGCGGGAGCTTCGGCTGGTGCTGGAGGAAGCGGTCGCGAAATGGATGGTCGCCGATGTCGAGGTCGGCTCCTTTCTCTCCGGCGGGCTGGACAGCTCGATCATCGCCGCTATCGGCCAGAAGATCCGCCGCGCCGCGGGCAAGGGGCCGCTGAAGACCTTTGCCGTCGGCACCGAGGGCTCGCCCGATCTGCTGGCCGCCCGCGCCGTGGCGGAGCATATCGGCTCCGACCACCGGGAATATGTCTTCACGGCGGAGGATGTCGCCGAGGCGCTGCCGCATGTGATCTATCATCTGGAAAGCGCGGATGTGGATCTGGTGCGCAGCGCCATCCCGACCCTGTTCGCCGCCCGGCTGGCCCGGCGCGAGGTGAAGGCGGTGCTGACCGGCGAAGGGGCGGACGAGCTGTTCGCCGGCTATACCTATCACCACGCCTATGTGGACGATCCCCGGGCCCTGGCGGACGAGCTGACCCGCGCTCTCGGTACCATGCATAATATCAACCTGCAGCGGGTCGACCGGGTGACCATGGCTGAAAGTCTGGAGGCCCGGACGCCATTCCTCGACCGTGACCTGATCGATTTCGCCCAGTCCATCCCGGCCTCCCTGAAGCTCTGCCGGACGGACCCGAACGCGCTTGAATCCACCGGACCGACCACGGAGAAATGGATCCTGCGCAAGAGCTGCGACGATCTGCTGCCGGCGGATCTGGTCTGGCGCAAGAAGGCGCAGTTCGATGAGGGCTCCGGCACCGTCGCTGCGCTCGATGGCGCGTTGCGCGACTTGACCGGCAAGGAAGGTGCCGTGACCCGCGCCGAAGAAGGGTTTCTCTACGAGAAAATCCTGCGCAGCCGGTACGAGAATCCGGACCGGATCATCGAGAATGCCGGAACCTGGTCGGCCGACCGGGTTGCGGTGTGATCTCTGCCACGTTCCATGAGCTGATGCAGAAATCCTTCGGGATCGTCTCCGTGGACTAACGAGTAAGCGCTACCGCTCACCCCGCGTAGTTGGAGCCTTCCTCGTCGAGGATCGCCTTCAGCTCGTCGAGATGCTGCTGTGCCTGCCCCGGATAGTCGTCCAGTTCCTGCGCGGTCTTCTCGGCGATGTCGTCCGGGATGATCCGCAGCTCCATGCCGGTCTGCAGGGCGCGGATATAGGTCTCCGCCGCACGCTCGAAATAATACAGCCGGTTGAAGGTGTCCGCGACGCTATCGCCGATCACCAGAATGCCGTGGTTGCCCATCACCATGACCTTGACCTTCGGGTCGGTCAGCATGGAGGCGCAGCGCTCACCCTCTTCCTCGAAAGCCAGCCCGCCATAGTCGTTATCGATCACCATGCGGTTGTAGAAGGTGGCGCAATTCTGGTCGATCGGGGGCAGACGGCTGTCCTTCAGGCTGGCGAGCACGGTGGCGTGGATGGAATGCACATGCATGACGCAGCGGGCATGCGGACAGTGCCGGTGCACCGAGCCGTGCAGTCCCCAGGCGGTCGGATCCGGCGCACCGGGGCGGCTCAGCACGTCGGGATCGTTCGCATCCAGCTCCAGCAGGTCCGAGGCCTTGATGCGGGAGAAATGCATCTGGTTCGGGTTCATCAGAAACTGCGTGCCGTCATCGTTTGTGGCCAGCGAGAAATGATTCGCCACCGCCTCATGCATGTCGAGCCGCGCGGTCCAGCGGAACGCGGCGGCAAGATCGACGCGCTCCGGCCAGTAGCCGAGATTGCTTTTCGGGGTGAGGGCGACGGGCGAGGACATGGCGTGGCTCCGGGAGGTGTGGTCTCGCCGCAGAGTGCCGTGCTGTTGGTCTCTTCGCTACTGCAAAAATACGGATGCTGCGATTAGCGCTGCTTATGGAGCGCTTCGCTTCGTTGTTCCATTCCCCATAACCGTCATCCCGTTGAAAAACGGGACCCAGGGGAAGCCGAGCGCAACCTTATGATCATCTAGGTCCCGGCTCTCCGGCCGGGATGACGATCTGGGATGGGAGCGGTCGCACGATCAGCCAAACTCCCCGCCAAGCCCGGCCAGCCACTCCAGCAGGCTGCCGGTCGCGGCATCTTCGGCGCGGTCGAACGCCGTGACGGCATAAAAGCTGCTCGGCGGTGTCAGTGGAGCCTCCGCCGGCACGACCAGTCGGCCCTCCGAGACATATCCGCCGGTAATGGTACGCCAGCCGAGAGCGACCCCGCGGCCCGCAAGCGCTGCCTGGGTCGCCTGTACGTAGTTCGAGAAGCGAAGCTGTACCGGGTGAGTGGGGCGGCCGAGGCCAAGGGCGGCGAGATAATCCGTCCAGCCGAGCCAGCGCGGGTCTTTCACATCGACATGGATCAGCGGCGCCGCGTGCAGGCTCTCCTGTGTCAGGGCCAGGCGTTCCGCCAGATCCGGTGCGCAGACAGGCTCGATCCGCTCTTCCAGCAGCGGGGTGACAGTGCCGTCGGACCAGTTGCCGTCGCCGAACCGGATGGCGATATCGACGTCGCCCGCGATGGTGGGCGCGCCGCTTTCCGAGGTGATGACATTCACCTGCACGTCCGGGTGATCGCAGTAAAAGCTTTCCAGATGCGGCATCAGCCAGAGGGTCGCGACGCCGACGGAGCAGGTCACGGTGACGCTGGAGCCCCGTTGCGCCAGATGGCGCCTGATCTCGTC
This sequence comes from uncultured Nisaea sp., assembly GCF_963974195.1. Classification (NCBI taxonomy): domain Bacteria; kingdom Pseudomonadati; phylum Pseudomonadota; class Alphaproteobacteria; order Rhodospirillales; family Thalassobaculaceae; genus Nisaea; species uncultured Nisaea sp. Next base: position 78,111 of record NZ_CAXBDC010000005.1, on the reverse strand, counting down.
GACGGCACCGGAAATCCGGCCAAGTCCGTCTTCCGTCGCCCGCAGCAGGATTTCGCCTTCGGCCGTCAGCGAGGCCGGTCGCGTGTTCCGGTCGATCAGGCGGGCGCCGATATGCTCCTCAAGCTGTCGCAGCGACTGGCTGACGGCCGGCTGCGAGACATTGAGCGCGGCGGCGGCGGCCCGCAGATTATTTGTCCGGCAGACTGTCTCGAAGACACCGAAGAGACGGAGCGGCGGCAGGTGGCGTGACATGAAATAAGGTCACCTTATCGAATGATCCGATTTTTCAGGCTTCTCACAGCCTCTGTGCGGGTTCAAGTTTTTCATTGAAAACATATGGTTATTTGGCGCGTTCGGGCCATGAACTGGCTTGATTGCGACATTGGTGGTGACTTTTTCTCTTATGGGATGGCTCGGTCGCGGAAAGGAGCGTTCGGCATGCAAGCGCGAAAAGAAAGCGGTGTCACGGTGCGGGATACAGGGCTTGATGTGGCATTCCCGGACGGCAGCTCAGCCTATTTCAATTACTTCTGGCTGCGCGACAATTGCCGGACCTCCTTCAATGATGTGACGCGGGAACGCACCTTCGACATATTTGCCGAGGCAACAGCGCCGGAGCCGCTGGAGATCCGGCTTTCGGACGCAGTGCTGGATATCGTCTGGCATGGTGGCCACAACAGCCGCTATCCGCTCGATTTTCTTGCGTCCTATGCGGCCGGTAAGCCTCGCCATGATCCGGCGGACCTGCCGCGCCGGGCCTGGTTCAGCGATCATTATCCGGATGTACCCCGCTACTCCCAGCCGGCTCTCCTGGCCGACCCGGACCTCCGGAAGGCCTGGTTCGAGACGATCCTGACCGAGGGTGTGGCACTGATCACGGATATGCCGGAGACGCCGGACGCTCTGGAGACGACGGCCGCCATGGCCGGTTATGTCCGGCCGAGCTTCTTTGGCAACGCCTTCGAGGTGATGACGCATATCAACCCGACCAACACCGCCTATACGGCGAGCGCGCTGGAGCTGCATACCGACCTGCCGTCGGAGGAATTCGCGCCCGGGATACAATATCTGCATTGCGTTGCGAATTCGGTGGAAGGCGGCAACAGCGTCTTCGTCGATGCGGTCGCGGTCGCGAATGATTTTCGGGAGCAGTATCCGGAAGACTTCAGGTTGCTGGCGGAGACCGAGATCCCGTATTATTGCGAGCATGACGCCTTCGACATGCGGGCCCGGCAAAGGGTGATCGAGCTGGACGCACATGGCGCCGTCTCCGGCGTCACCATCAGCCAGCATATGGCGGATATCTTCGACCTGCCGCAGACCTTCCTCGACCTCTATTACCCGGCCTTCCACCGCTTCGGCCGGATGCTGCAGGATGAGAAATACGTCATGCGCTTCCGCCTCAGTGACGGTGAGTGCATCTGCTTCGACAATCACCGTGTGGTGCATGGCCGGGAAGCCTACACGGCAACCAGCGGCGACCGTCACCTGCGCGGCTGCTACACTGATCGGGGGGAGATGCGCAGCGCCTATCGCGTGCTCTCGGGAACGGGACGGTTCAAGTAGGGCCGGTTCTGCTCTCTGTAAACATCGTCATCGTTGCGATGCAAGGCGAGTGAGCAGCGCGCTGGCTTCCGGCGCGCTGCAGCGCTATGAACGGCCCGACCGGTAGGAATTTACACGGAGCCGTCCTATGACCTCGCATTCAGAAGAGCGTTTTTCCAGCCTGACCCAGCTCGGCGGCGCGACCGAATTGCCCGAAAGCCCGGAGAAGGCGGTGCTGGAGAAGGTGCCGAATTCCATGGCGGATGTGAATTATCTCGTCCGCTTCACGGCGCCGGAATTCACCTCGCTCTGCCCGATGACCGGCCAGCCCGATTTCGCCCATCTGATGATCGACTACGTACCGGACCAGTGGCTGGTGGAGAGCAAGTCGCTGAAGCTGTTTCTCGGCTCGTTCCGCAACCACGGTGCCTTCCATGAGGATTGCACGGTCGGCATCGCCCGGCGCCTGATCGATGCGCTGGAGCCGCGCTGGCTGCGGATCGGCGGCTACTGGTATCCGCGCGGCGGCATCCCGATCGACGTATTCTTCCAGTCCGGCCCGGTGCCGGACGGCGTCTGGCTACCGGATCAGGGCGTGCCGCCCTATCGCGGGCGTGGATAGAACGCACCCCTTTCACCCTATAAACCACTCTTTACAAACCGTCATCCCGATGCAGATCGGGACCCAGGGAACATAAAGTTCGGGCCTATGACCATCTGGGTCCCGGCCCTCCGGCCGGAATGACGGCTTTGGGGTAGCGCCTAGAGCGAGACCGGTTTCACGTTCTCCTGCATCCAGGCCGCGAAGCCGGTGAGCTCCTGATCCCGGTGGGCCTGGCCAACCAGTTGAACCCCGACGGGCATGCCGTTCACGCCCATCAGAGGCAGGGTCACGCAGGGCACGCCGAGGGCCGATGTTGCCGCGTTGAAGGCAGGCAGGCCGGTTTGGTGGGTAATACCCGGCTCTCCGACGGCGCCGGAACCGTCGAAAGGAGGGGCGATACCGGCTGACGAGAGAGTGATGCAGCCATCCGCGAAGGGGGCGAGGGCGCGGAACCGGGCGCGCATGCGGTCTCTCTGGTCGAGCGCGGCGCGGTAATCCGCCAGATCCATGTCCTCGGCGAGGGCGAGGCGCTGTTTCAGGCTGTCGCTCATCTGGCTCGCATCCTTCTCGGCGAGGTTCCGCAACGTCCAGCGCAGCTCCCAGCAACAGATATCCCGGGCCAGTTTCAGACTGTCGGCAATCGCCACCTCGCAGGCATCGATGGTCGGACTGTCGGCCCGGGTCAGGATCTGTATGTCCTGGCGCCGGAGCTGGTCGAGTATCTGCTCGAAGGCGGCATGGGTGGTGCCGTCGAGCGTTTCCCATCCTTCGGTTTGCAGCAGCACCAGATGGCTTGGCTTGCGCGCCGCCGCCGGGGCTTCTTGACCATAAAGGCCGGGATAACCCGCATCACCACCGGCCTTGGCGGCGATCTGGTAGGCGACGGCCCACATATCCTGAAGCGAGCCGGCATGCACACCAACATGGCTCTGGCTCAGCCCGCCTGCCCGTTCGCCCCGGTTAAGGGCGCCGAGGGTCGGTTTGATGGCGATATTGCCGCAAAAACTTGCGGGCCGGATGACCGAGCCGACGACCTGGGAGCCGATGGTGGCGGGCACCATGCCGGCGCCGATCGCGGCCGCCGAGCCGCTGGAGGAGCCGCCGGGCGTGCGGTTGCTGTCGAAGGGATTACGGGTCGGTCCCGGATGGGAAAAGCCGAGTTCGGTGGTAACGGTCTTGCCGAGTATTACGGCCCCGGCGAGACGCAGGCCGTAAACGAGGGCGCTGTCCGCGTGGGTCTGGTTTCCCTTGAACAGCGGACTGCCCATTTCCGTCGGCATATCCTTCGTCATGAAGAGATCCTTGATGCCGATGGGCATGCCGTCGATGGGGGAAAGGGCGCGGCCGGCCTTGATGCGGTCCGTTGCCGCGTCGGCAGCGGCACGGGCGCCGTCACGGTTGATCGTGACCCAGGCCTGAACCTCCGGCTCCCGCGCCTCGATCACTTCGAGGCAGCGTTCCAGATAGGCTCGCGGGCTGTCGCTTCCGTCCTGGAAGCCGGGCACTGCGTCGTGGAAGGTCGGCAGGCTGGTGCTGGCCGGGTCGTAACTGCCGCTTGTCGCGGTTTGCTGGCGCTTGGCAACACTCATGCTTATGTTTCCCCCTGTTGTTTTTTCGTTGGGTTATCCGTTCAGTCTGATGCGCGTATGAACCTCTTCACTACATTGGCCGTTCTTGCCGGTGCCGCCCTGCTGTTTGCCTTTGCCTGGTGGCAGGATAAACGGGAGCGGACACCGGGTCAGGTTAGCCTGATCCCCTATACGATGATCCAGATTTTCGCCGTCGTCACGTGCCTCGTGATGTTGGCACATCTGGTGACACTGATTTCGGGGGCGCCTTTCAAGGGGCGGTTCGGGGGGTGAGCCGTTGGCTCAGGGCTTTGGAACGGTGGAGACCAGAGGCGCTCAGATGTCTGACAGATAGCCGAACTCGGCCATCAGCGGGCCGGCATTGCGCGTGGCTATTTGCACTTCCGCATCGCTAAGAACATCGCGCCATCCTCCGACAAGGCCCTGGCGGTAATGCGACGATGTATCTTCCTCACCGGGCTTTCGTCCCCCGGAAAGCCGCTCGAAGCTGGCATTTTCAATGGCGCCCCTGATCAGAGCGGCATCGCATGACGCTCCCAGAAACCGGAACAGCTCGGCGGCCCTGTTCTCGGTATCGGCATGCAGATCTTCATAACGGATCTCGAGATAGGGTTTTCCGGCGGCGATCCTGCGGGCTTCCCGGAGGCGCTGATTCCAGTCCTTGGTATAGACCTCGAGATAGCGTGCACGCTCAAGTTCGGAGGGGAGTTTCGAGCGGAAGCGGTGGAAGCCGGAGATCGCGCCGTCCCGGGGGTCGCGGATGACGTGGATGAAGCGGGCTTTCGGAAAGGTGGCCCACAGGCGCTCGAGTTTAACGACGTTCTCGGGAGTCTTCTCACCGACTGTAACGAGGCGCTCCGGATCCTTGTCGCCGATATTCGCAACGGCGAGGGACGCGAAAGCGGCCCTGAAGACCGGTCCCATGTGATGCGGCGCCGGTCCCCTGGCGCCGGGAGCCCAGGGCTCAACGGCGCGGCGTTGGGCGAAGCCTTGCATCGCGGTGTAGAGCGCCGGGATCAGATCATCCATATAACGGGATTCGCCGACACACAGGATCTCGGGATGGCTGTTCAGAAGCTGCTGCACCCAGGTTGTCCCGGATCGTGGCAAGCCGCCGACGAAGAATGCCGGAAGGGCGGAGAGGCGCGCATGCAGCGCGTCGAAGGACTCAGACACGCATTCTTCCTTTATCCGTTGCTCTCTTTGTCCGGTACGCTGGCCGCCTGAAATCGGCCGGTCTTTAGCACAGGGGCGGGGGGCCGTCGACGGGTGTTGAGATCAGGCATTACCGCGCGCCATCTCATGCCGCCGCGGCCTCCTTGATCCACTCGAAGAGGGTTGCCGTGGCCGGGTTCGTCTGCTTTCTGAGGGCGATGAAATAGCCGTCCTCACTGGCCATCTCATAGGAATTGACCTGCACCAGCGTGCCTTTCTCCAGGCTCGGACGAGCGAGCAGGGAGCTGGTCAGGGCGATGCCGACACCGTCCGTCGCCATCTGCACCGCAATGCCGTGGTGGTCGACGAACAAGCTTGGTTGCAGTGCCGGTGCATAACCGGACTGCGCGCACCACCCGGCCCATCCGCCGGACGTGCCGACGGCTTCGATCAGGGGATGCTCCTCGAAGGCGCTGGTGCCTGAAAGCAGGGAAGGCGCCGCGACGACGATCAGGCTGTCATGTTCGAGGCGTTCGGACTCCTTGCCGACAAGCTCGGCGGAGCCGAAGCGGATTTCGATGTCCCCGAAGGTGCTGTTGAATTCATCCGACCAGACCGTGCTGAGCAGGCGCACCTTGATCGCCGGATGCGCCGCGAGAAAGCGGGAGAGCACAGGCGCCAGTCGCCAGTGCGCGAAGCTGACGGATGTCGCCACCGTGACCAGCTCTTCCCGTGGTCCGAAATCGAACTGGCTGACCGCATTGTCCAGCACCGAAAGGCCGGAGGTAATCTCCGGCAACAGCCGTCGTCCGTCATCGGTGAGCGCAATGCCCCGGGCCTGGCGGTGAAACAGCGCCACCCCGAGGCGCCCTTCCAGCGCGCGGACCTGCTGGCTGACGGCGGATTGTGTCAGGCCGAGTTCGCGGGCCGCCGCCGTGAAACTGAGATGGCGGGCGGCGGACTGGAAGACCCGGAACCAGTTCAGCGGCGGGGTAAAACGAGCCATGGAAAAACCAAGTCATAAGTTTGACTAATGATGATGGCTCATAATTGGTTGTTTGTTGGTGTTCTGTCCATACGGGAGAGTTGTCTCTGCACAGAGAGAAGGGCAGCGGCATGTCACTTGAGATCCGGAAATTCGTTCAGTTCGATGAGGAAACCCTGATCGAGGGTTTCAAAAAGGCGGAGCCGCCGCTTCGTATGTTCGCCGTCGCCGCCGTGGTGAAGAACCCGTGGGCGGGACGGTTCGTCGAGGATCTAAAGCCGGAAATTCGCAGCTACGGGCCGGAGCTGGGGGCACTGTTGACACACCGTATCCTCGATCTTGCCGGTGGTGGTGATGCGATCGAGGCCTATGGCAAGGCGGCGATCGTCGGGCTCAATGGCGAGATCGAGCATGCCTCGGGGCTGATTCACACCCTGCGCTTCGGCAACCATTACCGCACGGCAGTCGGCGCTTCCTCCTATCTCGCCTTCACCAACACGCGCGGCCCGGCAAACGCGCCGATCTCGATCCCGCTGATGGACAAGAACGATGCGGGCCGCCGCTCGCACTATCTCACGGTCCAGTTCGCCATTCCCGATGCGCCGGGGCCGGACGAGATCGTCATTGCCCTTGGCGGATCGACCGGCGGCCGTCCGCATCATCGGATCGGCGACCGGTATCAGGATCTGGAGGAGCTTGGCCATGACCTGGACAATCCCGCAGCGATCTGACGGGCCGTCCGGGCTGGCACTCTCCCGTGCCGGATCGGGTCCGACAATCGTGCTGATCCATGGCGTCGGGCTGCGGTCCGAAAGCTGGGCGCGGCAGATCCCGGCACTGGCGGAACGCTGTACGGTGATCGCGGTGGATTTGCCGGGGCATGGCGACAGCGCATCCTTCGTTGCTCAGCCGGCCCTTGCCGATTATGCGGGGCGGATCGCTGATGTGATCGACCGGCAAGCCGGCCCCGCCGTGATCGCCGGCCATTCCCTCGGCGCGTTGATCGCGCTCGAAATCGCTATCCGCCATCCGGATCTTTGCGCCGGTGTGGCAGCCCTGAACGCGATTTTCCGGCGCAGCAAACAGGCCTCCGACGCCGTCCGGGCGCGGGCAGACGGCCTGCCTCTCGATAAAATCTCCGATCCTGAGCCGACCCTGGAACGCTGGTTTTCCATCGACCGGAACCCGGATGCTGCGAACGCCTGCCGGGACTGGCTGCTCGGTGCTGACCCGGCTGGGTACAAGGCGGCTTATACAGTGTTCGCGCAATCGGATGGTCCTGCGGACGAGGCGCTCCGCACGCTCTCCTGTCCCGCGCTTTTCCTGACCGGCTCGGAAGAGCCGAACTCGACACCGGCCATGTCCGGAGCCATGGCGGCGCTGGTGCCGGACGGCGAATGCGCGGTGATCGATGGCGCCGCCCACATGATGCCGATGACGCATTCCGGCGCGGTCAATAGGGCGCTGCTGGATTTCGCGGCGCGTTGCCATGGCGGTGCGGCATGACGCGGCTCGACCCAAAGGCCCTGCGGCAGGCGTTCAGTGTCTTTCCGACGGGGGTCACTATCGTCACCGCGCGAACGGCGGACGGAACGCCGGTAGGCTTCACCGCGAATTCCTTCACCTCGGTCTCGCTCGACCCGCCGCTGCTGCTGGTCTGCCCCGGCCGCTATCTCTCCAGTTTTGCCGTGTTCGAGAGTTGCGAGCGTTTCGCCATCAATGTGCTGGCCGAAGGGCAGGAGGCGCTGTCCGACAGGTTCGCCCGGTTTGGCGGGGATCGCTTTGCGCAAATCAGATGGTGGGGCGAGGCGGGCATGCCACCGGTGCTCGACGGTGTGGCGGCGCATTTCCTGTGCGCCACGCACCGGGTCATCCCGGCGGGCGATCACATTGTCCTGATGGGCGCGGTCGAGGCGTTCGAGCGGTCCGGCAGGCGCGGCCTCGGGTTCGCCGAGCAGACTTATTTCAGCCTCGGCGCGGCCGAGCGCGCACGTCACTACGGTTAGGGAGGCCTGCTGCTATGGACTTTTCTCTTTTCGCGCATATGGAGCGCGTGACCTCCGGCCAGTCTCATCCCGAGCTGCACGAGGAGTTCGTCAGCCTGTGCGAGATGGCGGATCAGGGCGGCATGCGGGCCATCTGGACCGGCGAGCATCACGGCATGGAATTCACCATCACGCCGAACCCGTTCCTGCAACTGGTGGATCTGGCGCACCGGACGAAAAATGTCCGGCTCGGCACCGGCACCGTGGTCGCGCCCTTCTGGCACCCGATCAAACTGGCGGGGGAGGCGGCGGCAACGGATTTGCTGACCGGCGGGCGGCTGGAGCTCGGCATCGCCCGGGGCGCTTATGCCTTCGAATATGAGAGGCTTTCACCAGGGCTGGATGCCTGGCAGGCCGGGCAGAGGATGCGGGAGATCGCGCCGCTGCTGCCGAAGCTCTGGGCTGGTGATTGCGCGCATGAGGGCGAATTCTTCCAGTTTCCCGCCACCTCCAGCGTACCGAAGCCAACCCAGCCGGACGGACCGCCGGTCTGGATCGCCGCCCGGGACCCGAACAGTCACGAATTCGGCGTTTCGAACGGTTTCAACATCCAGGTGACGCCGCTCTGGCAGGGCTGGGAGGAGATCGAGAGCCTGATGGGACGCTTCAACGCGGCCTGTGACAAGCACACCGGCCCGCGCCCGAAGATCATGCTGCTGCACCATACCTATGTGGCGGCGGATGCCGACGATCTCGCCGTCGCGGTGGATGAGCTGCACCGCTTCTATTGTTATTTCGGCGCCTGGTTCAAGAACGAGCGGCCGATCCGTCAGGGCCAGATCGCGGCGCTGTCGGAGGAAGAGATCGCCGGAAACAGGATGGTGACGCCGGAGGCCCTGCGGCGGGATCTGACCATCGGCACGGCGCAGGAAGTCATCGACCGGCTGAAGCGGATCGAGGATCTCGGCTATGACGAGTTCTCCTTCTGGATCGACAGCGGTATGAGCACGGAACGGAAGAAGGCGTCTCTGGCCCGCTTCATTGACGAGGTGATGCCGGCTTTCGGCTGATGGAGAGACCGGGAGCAGGGCCTCTGTCTCTGGCCGAACACGGGCCGGCTGGAATGTCCTGTTTTAATGGCTTGAAGTCCGGAGGGATGAGGGTGCCGGCTGGATGCATCCGGAGGCGGGATCGCCGCAATTGCGCGCTTCTCCGCCAATCAGAAACACCTTGCAAGCCAATCTCGGCTGAACTAATCATTTGCCAAGCAAGCTTTTTGCTGGATCGCTAGAAGCTTATGTGACCCGGCGTTCAAGCTAAAATCAACATTAGTGCGTCGGGATAGATATGGGCCTGTATACAGATTACCTGAGTGAAATCGAGACTCGCAAAGCGCAGGATTTAAGCCCGAAACCCATCGAGGACGGCGCGCTTGTAGAAGAAATCGTTTCGCAGATCAAAGATCCGGGTAACGAACACAGGGAAGATTCCCTCAAATTCTTCATTTACAACACCCTGCCTGGCACGACGAGCGCCGCGGGTGTGAAGGCGAAATTTCTCAAAGAGATCATTCTTGGAGAAGCGCCTGTTGAAGAGATTACCCCGGCCTTTGCCTTTGAGCTGCTGTCGCACATGAAGGGTGGCCCGTCGGTCGAGGTTCTGCTCGATCTGGCTCTGGGCGAGGATGCCGACATTGCCCGTCAGGCGGCCGAAGTCCTGAAAACGCAGGTCTTCCTGTACGAGGCTGATACGGACCGGCTGAAAGAAGCCTACGAGGCCGGCAACGAAATCGCCAAGGACATCCTGGTCAGCTATTCGGACGCCGAATTCTTCACCAAACTTCCCGAGGTTGAGGAAGAGATCAAGGTCGTGACCTATATCGCGGCCGAAGGGGATATCTCCACCGATCTGCTCTCCCCGGGCAATCAGGCCCATTCCCGCTCCGACCGCGAGCTGCACGGCAAGTGCATGATCTCCGAGACCGCGCAGCAGGAAATCCGGGCGCTGCAGAAACAGCATCCCGACAAGCGCGTGATGCTGATCGCCGAAAAAGGCACGATGGGCGTCGGCTCCTCCCGCATGTCCGGGGTCAATAACGTTGCCCTGTGGACCGGCAAGCAGGCCAGCCCCTATGTGCCGTTCGTCAATTTCGCGCCGATCGTCGCGGGCACGAACGGGATTTCCCCGATCTTCCTGACCACCGTCGGCGTGACCGGCGGGATCGGCATCGATCTGAAGAACTGGGTCAAGAAGCTGGATTCCAGCGGCAAGCCGATCATGAATAATGACGGCAACCCGATCCTCGAGCAGAAATACTCCGTCGAGACCGGCACCGTCCTCAAGATCAACACGAAAGAGCAGAAGCTCTACACCGAAGATGGCAACGAAGAGCTTGTTGAAGTCTCTTCCTCCTTCACGCCGCAGAAGACCGAGTTCATGAAGGCGGGCGGGTCCTATGCGGTCGTCTTCGGCAAGAAGCTGCAGACGCTTGCCTGCGAGACACTCGGGATCGAGTTGAAATCAGCCTATGCGCCGTCGAAGGAAATCTCCCATCCGGGGCAGGGGCTCACCGCGGTCGAAAAGATCTTCAACAAGAACGCCGTGGGTGTCACGGAAGGCGCCGTGCTGCATGCCGGCTCCGACGTCCGGGTGAAGGTGAATATCGTCGGCTCCCAGGACACGACCGGTCTGATGACTTCCCAGGAACTGGAAGCGATGGCCGCCACGGTCATCTCGCCGACGGTCGATGGCGCCTATCAGTCAGGCTGCCACACGGCATCCGTCTGGGACATGAAGGCGCAGGCCAACACGCCGAAGCTGATGGCCTTCATGAACAAGTTCGGCCTGATCACCGCGCGGGATCCGAAGGGCGTCTATCACTCGATGACCGACGTCATTCACAAGGTGCTGAACGACATCACGATCGATGACTGGGCGATCATCATCGGCGGGGACTCGCACACACGCATGTCCAAGGGCGTGGCCTTCGGCGCGGATTCCGGAACGGTCGCGCTTGCGCTGGCGACGGGCGAGGCGACGATGCCGATCCCCGAATCCGTCAAGGTGACCTTCAAGGGCAAGATGAAGGACCACATGGATTTCCGCGACGTGGTTCATGCAACCCAGGCGCAGATGCTGCAGCAGTTCGGCGACAACGTCTTCCAGGGCCGGATCATCGAAGTCCATATCGGCACCCTGCTTGCCGACCAGGCCTTCACCTTCACGGACTGGACCGCCGAAATGAAGGCGAAAGCGTCTATCTGCATTTCCCAGGACGACACTCTTATCGAGTCCCTCGAGATCGCCAAGAGCCGCATCCAGATCATGATCAACAAGGGCATGGACAATGATGCCGGCGTTCTGCAGGGACTGATCGACAAGGCGGACAAGCGCATCGCCGAAGTGAAGTCCGGTGAGGTGCCGGCCCTGGCGCCTGACGACAATGCCAAGTATTTCGCGGAAGTCGTCGTGGATCTGGATTTGATCGACGAGCCGATGATTGCCGATCCGGACGTCAACAACGCGGACGTCTCCAAGCGGTATACCCACGACACGATCCGGCCGATCTCCTATTACGGGGCGGAAAAGAAAGTGGATCTGGGCTTTATCGGCTCCTGCATGGTTCATAAGGGGGACGTGAAAATCGTCGCCCAGATGCTGAAGAATCTCGAGAAGCAGTTCGGCGAAGTGAAGTTCAAGGCACCGCTCGTCGTCGCCGCGCCGACCTACAACATCGTCGATGAATTGAAGGCGGAAGGCGATTGGGCCGTCCTGCAGAAATATTCCGGGTTCGAATTTGACGACAACGCGCCGAAGACCACTGCCCGTGTCGATTACGAAAATATCCTGTATCTGGAGCGGCCCGGCTGCAATCTGTGCATGGGTAACCAGGAAAAGGCTGCAAAAGGGGACACGGTGCTGGCAACGTCCACCCGGTTGTTCAAGGGCCGGGTCGTTGAGGATGCTGACGGGAAGAAGGGCGAGTCCCTTCTCGCATCAACACCGGTTGTCGTGCTTTCCGCCATTCTCGGCAGAACGCCTAATCTGGAAGAATACAAAGCCGCCGTGGAAGGCATCAATCTGACAAAGTTTGCCCCGCCGCTGCAGAAATCGCCGGATATAGCGTCGGTCCATTACTAAGAGCCGATACCAAGGGGGGCGGAAAACGCCCCCCCTTTTTCTTGCCGATAAAGCCTGAACGCGTTTCCGGCTCTCTTCCGTCTCCCGAAAGCCGCGCATGAAAATCCCCGCATTGCCGTTCACCGTCACCGACTGGTCCGAGGTCGCCGAAACCAGACATCCCGGCGAGACCGGGGAAGCCATCTGGCGGACCATGGAAATCGGCGACATCCGCATCCGGCAGGTCGAGTATTCACCCGGCTACCTCGCCGATCACTGGTGCGACCGGGGGCATATCCTCTATGTGCTGGAAGGTGAGCTGATCTCCGAGCTGAAGGATGGCCGCAAGACCATTATGACCGCAGGTATGTCCTATCAGGTCTCGGACTTCGGAGACGCGGCGCACCGCTCCTCGACGGCGACCGGCGCGAAGCTGTTCGTAATTGATTAGCTAAATAAAACGAGGTTATCGCTGATAAAATTGTTTATTTTATTGAATTTATGATTCTGGATTTTTATTGCGCATTTCTCTAATATTTTTCATTTTTTCTATATCCGATCCTTTTTCTGAATTTTGTTTATTTATTCTTGTTTTGTATCCGTTGTGTAGCAAAAAAATTTCTAATGTTTGGTGTATATTTTTTGCGTCTATATATAATTGTGCCGACAATACGCTAAATTTATTTTTCTCATCTGGTGTTCTTTTCTTTTGTAATAGATCAGAAAATAAATCACAACCAATTTGAAATGATTTAATCATAGATGAATAGTTTATAATGCTTGAAATTTTTTGTTTCCCAAGTTTGTTTATGCTGCCATAAAAATTATCTTGAAAATTATTTATAAAAAGGCCTCTATTTGCAACCAGTGATCGAAATGCCGGAAATAAATCATTTTTATTTTCTGCCTCTACATTTGGTAATGCCTTGTTTAATAGAGTGTATGTAAAGAAGACTTCTTCAAGAAACACATCGTATATTTTCTGTACTTCTCTCCAGGAGACTATTTTGGAATAAATTATATTAATAATAAACGTTACGAATGAGAAAAAAGCTCCTCCGCCAACAATTTTTGCTAGTATTGACGAATCAAAATCCATCTCGCTTCCTTGCGTCTTATGGGTGATTTTTGTTGGGTCTATAAGTGTACCGGTTGATTTTTCTGGATTCAACTATAATTAAAAATGATAATAATGTTGCTCGGATTCGGCTGGCAGAACTCAGCCCGGTTCACCGCCCCCGGAACACCGGCTTCCGCTTCTCCATAAACGCCGTCCGGCCTTCCGCGTAATCCTCGCTCTCCATGCATTTCAGGACCAGCGCGTCGCAAGCGGCGGCATCCTGCTCGTGTTCGGGTTTTTCCAACTCGATCAGCGCGCGTTTCGCTGTCTGGATGGCGAGGGGGGCGTTTTCGGAGATGCGGGCGAGCAGGTCTTCGACATGTTTGTCCAGCTCGGCGTCGGGCAGGACCCGATTGACGAGGCCCATCATCACCGCTTCCTGGGCCGAGAACCGGCGGGCGGTGTAGAAGATTTCGGCGGCGAAAGCCGGTCCCACGAGGGTGCGCAGGCGGCGGATGCCGTCCATGGCGTAGCCGATGCCGAGTTTCGCGGCGGGGACGGAGAAGCTGGATTTCTCCGAGCAGACCCGAATGTCGCATTCGATGGCGATGGCAAGGCCGCCGCCGATGCAGAAGCCGTCGATCCGGGCGATGGTCGGTTTCTCCAGATCCCGCATCACCTGCTGGAACCGGGCAACGGCGCGGTCATAGGTCTCCACTGCCTCCCGGCTGGCCCGTTCGTCCCCGAACTTGGAGATATCCGCCCCGGCCACGAAAGCCTGATTGCCCGCCCCGGTCAGCAGGATGGCGCGGATATTGTCGTCCCGGCCGAAGGCCTCCAGTAACTCGGCGCCGTGGGTCCACATTTCCAGGGACATGGCATTGTGACGAGCCGGGTTGTTGAAGATCAGGCGGGCAATGCCGCCCTTGAACTCGGTCAGGATCGGTTGCGGCGCGGCGCTGGCGGGCATGGGGCGGGTCCGTTTCGTCTGGGCTGTCGGGCGTGTTGTAGGTCAGATCACCTGTTTGTCGCGCAGGGCCTGGATTTCCTCGGCGCTCATGCCGAGGCCGCCCAAAATCTCGTCCGTATGCTCGCCATAGGCGGGCGGTGCCGAGGCGAAAGTGCTGGGCGTGCGCGACAGGGTGATCGGCTGAGCCACCAGATCGATATCGCCATGCTCGTCCGAATGCACGGTTTTCTGCATGCCGAGATGCTTGACCTGCGGGTCGGCGAAAGTCTGGTCGATGGTGTAGATCGGCCCGGCCGGGACGCCCTCCTTGTTGAACAGGTCGACCCAGTGCTTCGTGCTTTCGGTAGCGAGCACGTCCTGTATCAGGGCGTTCAATGTGTCCCGGTTTTCCGAGCGTGACGGGGCGGTCTTGTAGTCCGGATTGTCCGGCAGATCCTCGCGGCCGATGACGGCGCAGAACCGGGTCCAGATCTTCTCGCCGGAAACGGCGATGTTCATATAGCCGTCGCTGGTCTGGAACACGCCGGTCGGGATGCTGGTCGGGTGATTGTTACCCGCCTGCTTGGCGACCTCGCCGCTCATGGTCCAGCGCGAGGCCTGGAAATCGAGCATGAAGATCTGCGCCTGCAGCAGGGAGGTATGCACCCATTGGCCCTTGCCCGAGGCTTCCCGCTCCAGCAGCGCCACCATGATGCCCTGTGAGGCGAAGATCCCGGCTGTCAGGTCCGCCACCGGGATGCCAACCCGCATCGGGCCTTCGCCGGGGGCGCCGGTGATCGACATCAGCCCGCCCATGCCCTGGGCGATCTGGTCGAAGCCGGGACGCTTGGCATAGGGGCCGTCCTGACCGAAGCCGGAGATCGAGGCATAGACCAGGCCGGGATTGTCCTTCGCCAGCGTTTCGTAATCGATGCCGAGGCGCTGCTTCACGTCGGGCCGGAAATTCTCGACGATGACATCTGCCGTTTTCGCCAGCTTCCTGAACAGCGCAAGGCCTTCCGGGTCCTTCAGGTTCAGCGTCATTGCCCGCTTGTTGCGATGCAGGTTCTGGAAGTCCGAGCCGCTGCGGGCGCCGCCGAGCTGGTTTCCGGCCTCCAGTGCCTCGGGCAGCTCGATCTTGATCACGTTCGCGCCCCAGTCGGCGAGCTGGCGCACGCAGGTCGGCCCGGAGCGGACACGTGTCAGGTCAAGCACGGTGAAACGGGAGAGCGCTTCGGAGGCATGGATGGCGGGCATTGTTTACTCCCTGAGAGCTGAATTTTTATCGTTGTGTTCGTTTGACGCGCGACTGTTTTGTCTCGTCGCTGCGCGCAGGATAGAGCAGATGGAAAAAATACACTCCATGGGCTCGCAATCACCATACGGCGTTCCTATATTTTTCATATACCGGCAGTCCCCCGGTAAACCGACTTGGCGGACGTTCCGTCGAGAACTGGTCCCCTTCTCCGGCACTCAGCAGAGAGCCGGGAACTGAAAAGCGGCGCCACGTTCCCCTCCCCCCCAGAACGGCGCCGCTTTCTTTATGCATAATGCGAAAGCCGCCCTCCTGCAGTCACCTGGTCAGAGCCTTGTGTCATCTTACCGCGTTGAGGCTGGCGCCGACCTCCCCTATGGTGTCCGCGTCGGGTGCAAGGGCATTGCTTTCATGGAATTTTTCGGCGATCACCGGTTCGAGGGCAGGGACCTCGGCTGCCAGAGAGGCGGCCGTCTGGTGTTCGATCGGCTGGATTTCACGCTCGCCTCCGGCGGCGTGCTTATTCTGAAAGGCCCGAACGGCAGCGGTAAATCCAGCCTGCTGCGGACCATGGCAACGCTGGTCCGTCCGGTGCGCGGTGCTCTGCTCTGGGATGGCGCACCGGTCGCGGACGATCCGCAAGCCCATGCCGGAAACCTGCATTATGTCGGCCATGCCGATGCAGCCAAACCCGCGATGACGGCGGAAGAACTCCTGACTTTCTGGTCTGGCATGCGCGGCGGTAATGGAATGCCCGTGGCGGCGGCGCTGGAGCATTTCGGCATATTGCACCGTGCGGATTTTCCGGCCCGGTATCTCTCCTCCGGTCAG
The DNA here is from genome assembly GCF_963974195.1 of uncultured Nisaea sp. NCBI lineage: Bacteria > Pseudomonadati > Pseudomonadota > Alphaproteobacteria > Rhodospirillales > Thalassobaculaceae > Nisaea > uncultured Nisaea sp. The sequence goes on along the minus strand of NZ_CAXBDC010000005.1, from coordinate 62,034 downwards.
AAACGCAGATTGGCGCTGGCCCGGTTGCTGGTCAGCGAAGCGCCGCTCTGGATCCTGGACGAGCCGACCGTGGGGCTGGATGTCGATGGTGTCTCCGCGCTGGAAGCGGCCATTGCAACGCATCGCAGCCGCGGCGGCATGATCGTCGCGGCCACGCATATCCAATTCGAGGCGGGCGATGACGTGTCCGAGCTTGATCTTCGCGCATTCGAGCCGTCCGCCGCCGATCTCGACGCTGCCTATGGCGCTCTCGGCGCGGCATTCGGGGACGCGTCATGAAGGCGTTCCTGGCTCTGGTCCGGCGCGACCTTTCCCTGGCCCTTCGTCAGGGCAGCGACGCCGCCATGGTGCTGATGTTCTTCATCATCGTGGTCACCCTGTTTCCGCTGGCCGTCGGCCCGGAGCCGGGGGTGCTGGAACGGATCTCGTCCGGCATTGTCTGGGTCGCGGCATTGCTGGCGGCGATGCTGTCGCTCGACCGGATGTATCAGGCCGATTATGACGACGGCTCGCTTGAGCTGATGCTGCTGGCTCCGGTGCCGCTGGAGGTGCTGGTGCTGGCGAAGTGCCTGGCGCACTGGCTGACCACCGGGTTGCCGATGCTGCTGATCGCGCCGTTGCTCGGGGTTTTCATGAATATGCAGACCGATGCCTTTCCGGTGTTGCTGGCCAGTATGGCGCTGGGCACGCCGGTGTTGAGCCTGCTCGGCGGGGTTGGCGCGGCATTGGTGCTTGGCGCCCGGCGGGCGGGAACGCTGGTCGCCCTGCTGGTGCTGCCCCTGACCATTCCGCTGCTGATTTTCGGGGTGTCGGCGATGGAGGCGGCGGTCACCGGACAGTCGGCCAAGGCGCAGCTTTTGATCCTCGGGGCCATGCTGCTGGCCTGCCTGCCGCTGGCGCCCTGGGCGACGGCGGCGGCCCTGCGACAGTCGGCCGGTTGATGTTTCGCGCCGGTTGGTGTTCAAACAGATCTGCGGACGGAAAGAGACGGGGCAGGACCTCGCACCCGGACCGCTCCATGCCGATACGGTTTATGGAGGATATGCTCGGATGAACTGGTTCCACTGGCTTGCCAATCCGGCGCGCTTCATGCGTCTTGCCGCCCGGCTGCAGCCCTGGATCATGGCGCTTGGCCTGTTGACCGGAGCGGCCGGTCTCTATTTCGCGCTGTTCGCCTCGCCGGCGGATTATCAGCAGGGCGAGACCGTGCGGATCATGTATGTGCATGTACCTGCGGCCTGGATGGCGATGTTCATTTACGTCGTAATGGCCGCCGCCGCCGCGAGCTTCCTGATCTGGAAGCATCCGCTGGCCGATGTCGCGGCCCAGGCGGCAGCTCCGATCGGCGCGGGCTTCACCCTGATGGCGCTGGTCACCGGCTCCCTCTGGGGCCAGCCGATGTGGGGCACCTGGTGGGTCTGGGATGCCCGGCTGACCTCCGTGCTGATCCTGTTCTTCCTTTATCTCGGCTATATCGCGCTGGTGAATGCCTTCGACGATCCGGAGCGCGGCTCCAGGGCCGGGGCTGTCTTGTTGCTGGTCGGGGTGGTGAACATTCCGATCATCAAGTTCTCCGTCGACTGGTGGAACACGCTGCATCAGCCGGCCAGCGTGGCCCGGATGGATGGTCCTTCCATTGATCCGTCGATGTTGCTGCCGCTGTTGCTGATGGCGGGCGCTTTCAAGCTGTATTTCCTGTATCTTCTGATCGTACGCATGCGTGGCGAGTTGACGGCCCGGCGCATTCGACTGTTGCGTCTGTCCGACATTTCCTGACGTGGTTGCGGGGCTGTCACTGTTGTGACCAGCCCGCGACGCCACGTCGCTTTGACCGGCCTTGGAATTAATCTAAATTCCCGGTGTCGATGAACGGTTTCCCGGAGCAGGGTCATTCTGGAGTTTCTCGAAATGGGCGGATACGCGGCCTTCATCTGGCCGTCCTACGGAATTGTCGCTCTGGTGCTCGCCGTGATGCTGGTCTCCTCCATCGCCGGAATGCGGGCGCGTGAGCGTGAGTTGACCGCCCTGGAAGAGCGGATGGGGCCTCGCCGGCAGCGCCGCCGGCAGGAAGACCGGGAGGATGCCCGACATGACGCCTAAAAGACGCCGCCTTTCCATCGTCCTGATCGGCCTCACCATGCTCGGTGCGGCGGCGGCCCTCGTGCTGACCGCGTTCGAGGATAATCTCGTCTTCTTCTTCAGCCCGACGGATCTGGCGACCAAGGATGTCGGGCCGGACAGGCGTATCCGGATCGGCGGCATGGTCGAGGATGGCAGCTGGCAGAAATACGAAGACGGGCTGCGCTCCGAATTCGTCGTCACCGATTTCCAGAACGCGGTGAAAGTCGTCTATCGCGGCTCGTTGCCGGACCTGTTCCGTGAAGGGCAGGGCGTGGTGGCGGAAGGCAAGTTCAGCGGCGGTGTCTTCACGGCAAGCGAAGTGCTGGCCAAGCACGATGAAAATTACATGCCGCGCGAGGTTGCCGATGCCCTGAAGAAATCCGGCCGCTGGAAAGAAGGGGAGGAGACGCAATGATCGCGGAGATCGGGCATTACGCCCTTGTGCTCGCCTTCTTCGTCGCGGTCGCGCAGGTCGCCGTACCGCTTTACGGCGCGGCCCGGCGCGACGCTGCCCTGATGGGCTTTGCCGGCCCGGCGGCCTCTGCCCAGTTTCTCTGTATCGCGATCGCCTTCGGCGCGCTGATGCACGCCTACATCACCTCGGATTTCTCGGTCGCCAACGTGGCGGAGAATTCCCACAGCCTGAAACCTCTGCTCTACAAGATCTCTGGCGTCTGGGGAAACCATGAAGGCTCCATGGTCTTCTGGGTGCTGATCCTGGCTTTGTTCGGCTTTGCCGTGGCCGCTTTCGGCCGGCAGTTGCCGGACACGCTGAAAGCGCGCGTGATCTCCATTCAGGGCATGATCGGGCTCGCCTTTCTCGGTTTCATCCTGCTCACCTCGAACCCGTTCGAGCGCCTGAACCCGGCGCCGCTCGACGGCAACGATCTCAATCCGCTGCTGCAGGACCCCGGCCTCGCCTTCCATCCGCCGATGCTCTATGTCGGCTATGTCGGCTTCTCGCTGGCCTTTTCCTTCGCCATGGCGGCCCTGATCGAGGGTCGGGTCGATCCGGCCTGGGCCCGCTGGGTCCGGCCCTGGACACTCGCCGCCTGGACCTGCCTGACAGCCGGCATCACGCTGGGCAGCTGGTGGGCCTATTACGAGCTCGGCTGGGGCGGCTGGTGGTTCTGGGACCCGGTGGAGAATGCCAGCTTCATGCCCTGGCTCGCTGGAACCGCATTGCTGCATTCCGCCATCGTGGTGGAAAAGCGGGACGCGCTGAAGGCCTGGACCATCCTGCTCGCCATCATCACTTTTTCGCTCAGTCTGATGGGCACGTTCCTGGTGCGCTCCGGCATCCTGACCTCGGTGCATGCCTTCGCCGTCGATCCGGAGCGCGGGCTGTTCATCCTCGGCATTCTGATTGTCGCGGTCGGCGGCTCGCTCACGCTTTTCGCCATTCGCGCACCTGCGCTGAAAGCCGGTGGCCTGTTTGCCCCGGTCAGCCGGGAAGGCGGGCTGGTACTGAATAACCTGATCCTGAGCGTGGCGACGGCGACGGTCTTTATCGGCACGCTCTATCCGCTATTTCTGGATGCGATGACCGGCGACAAGGTGTCGGTAGGCGCCCCCTTCTTCAACGCGACCTTCGTGCCGGTGATGATCCCGCTGCTGGTGCTGCTGGCCGTCGGCCCGCTGCTGCCCTGGAAGCGCGGCAATCTGCGTGTCGCCGTCGAAAAGCTCTGGGTCAGCGCGCTTTTCACCGTGGTTGTCGCGGGCGGGATTCTGGTGCTGGAAGAGGGCGCGCCGCTTGCCCCGGTGCTCGGCTTCGGTTTCGCCGCCTGGGTGGCCGGAGGCGTGGTGACGGAGCTGGCAGAACGAACACGTCTGTTCCGGATTCCGCTTACCGACAGCCTGCGGCGCTTCTTCAGCCTTCCGGGCGCGGCCTATGGCATGAGCCTCGCTCATATCGGCATGGCGATATTTATCTGCGGTGCCACGGGCGAGATGAACTGGACCCGCGAACTCGTCGCGACCGCGCGGGCCGGTGACACAATGACACTCGGCCAGTACGAGCTGGTGCTGGAAAAGGTCGAGCGCAGCCAGGGGCCGAACTACTTCCGTGACATGGCGACGCTGCGGGTCACCAAGGACGGCGCGCCGTTCGCCACCTTGCATCCCGAACGGCGGTTCTATCCGGTTCAGCAGATGCCGACCACCGAGGCGGCCATCCGCTCCGGCATTTCAGGCGATCTCTATGTCGCCATCGGTGAAGGCAGCACACAGGGCGGTTATATCGTCCGGGTCTGGGTCAAGCCGCTGGTGCCGTGGATCTGGACCGGCGCCATGCTGATGGTTCTCGGCGGGTTGTTCTCGCTATCGGATCGCCGTCTGCGCATCGGTGCGCCGAAGCGTTCGAGCCGCCGCGCGGCCGCGCCTGCGGTAACGGAGGCTGGAGACTGACATGCTGAAACGGCTGCTTTTTCTTCTGCCGCTGCTGGTCTTCGCGGTGATCGCCGTCTATTTCACCGTGCCGATCCTGACCAAGAAAGATCCGCACCTGTTGCCCTCGGTGATGATCGACAAACCGGCGCCGCCGCATGATCTGGGGCCGCTTCTTGCGGACAAGTCGGGGGTCGGGCCGGAGGCGTTGAAAGGCGATGTGAAGCTGGTCAACTTTTTCGCGTCCTGGTGCGGTCCGTGCCGGTCGGAACATCCGATCCTGATGCGGCTTGCCGCCGAGTCCGATGTGCCGCTTGTCGGTATCAACTACAAGGACCAGCGGGAGGCTGCCCTCGGCTGGCTGCGCGAGCTGGGCGACCCGTTCGGCCGGATCGGTGTTGACGGAGACGGCCGTGCAGCCATCGACTGGGGCGTTTATGGCGTGCCGGAGACCTATGTCGTCGATGCGGGCGGGCATATCCGTTACCGGCATGTCGGCCCGCTGACATCTCAGGCCCTGAAGGAAACGATCCTGCCGATGGTCGAACAATTGAGGGCGGCCAAGGGATGATCCGGTCCATAATTCTGACGCTGCTTGTCGCCATTCTGGCCGTACCCGCATTCGCGGTGGAGCCGGACGAGATGCTGAAGGACCCGGTGCTTGAGGCGCGGGCGCGGGAACTCGGCAAGGAGATCCGTTGCCTTGTCTGCCAGAACCAGTCCATCGACGACAGTAATGCGGGGCTGGCCAAGGATCTGCGGATCATCCTGCGCGAGCGCCTGGTGGCGGGTGACAGTGACAGTGAAATCAAGAGCTTCCTGGTCGACCGCTATGGCGATTTCGTGCTGCTGAAGCCGCCGGTGAAGGTGGAAACGCTGTTCCTCTGGTACGGGCCGTTCGCCATAGGGGTTCTGGGTGCCATCGGTGTTGCCGTGTTTCTTCTGCGGCGGCGGGATGGCGGCGGCGTCAATGAGGCACCGGTGCCTTTGACCGACGATGAGCGTAAACGGATAGACGCATTGTTATCCGAGCAGGATCGGAAAGCCTGATGATCTTCTGGGTTTTTGCCGGGGTTCTGACATTCGGCGTTGTCTTGCTGCTGCTCTGGCCGGTTCTCTCTGCCGGAACGGACGGCGATGACGAGGAGGAAGGCCGCGAGGAAGCGCTGGCGGTTTACCGCGATCAGCTGCAGGAACTGGAGCGTGACCTGGATGCCGGGCGTCTGGGAGCCGAGGATTTCGGCGCGGCAAAACTTGAGGTCGAGCGCCGCATGCTGGCTGCCGCGGCAGAGCAGGAGACAGGCAAGGCCAGCTCTCCAAAACAGGTCCGTAAGCGCCGTCTCGCGGCGTCCGTGCTGGTGATCTTCGCGATCCCGGCGGGCGCTCTCATGACCTATGTCTCCGTTGGCAGTCCCGGCATGCGCGATCTGCCACTGGCCGCGCGCAATGACGGGGCGGGAACCCGTGCGCTTGCCGGTAATTCGGGGGCGAGCCAGGGCACTGCACCGCAACAGTCCCAGCCGGGTGTTTCCGAGATGGTTGCGGGACTGGAAGCCAAGCTGGCGAAAAATCCGGACGATGCCGACGGATGGGCCTTGCTGGGCCGGTCCTACATGGTCACGGAGCGCTACCGGGATGCGGCGGAAGCCTATGCCAAGGCGCTCGCGCTGGTGCCGGACAATATCCAGCTTGTTGCCGCGCGGGGCGAGGCCCTGGTGCTCGCGGCCGACGGTATGGTGCCGCCCGCCGCCGTGGAGGATTTCCGCGCTGTAAATCTGCGTGAGCCTATGGAGCCGCGCGCCCGCTACTATCTCGGTCTGGCGCGCAGTCAGGCGGCGGACGCGGAGGGGGCGCTGAATTGGTGGATTTCGCTGGAAGCGGATACGCCGCCCGGCGCCCCATGGGAGGCACTGGTAAGCCAGCGGATAGACGAGATCGGGACGGAAACCGGTATCGATGTGGCCGCGCTTCGGGACGCCGCGAGCAAGAGCCGTCCGGAAAATTCGGTTCCGGCTCCCGGGCCGACTGCCGATGATGTGGCCGCCGCGCAGGACATGAGTGCCGAAGACCGCTCGGCAATGATCCAGTCGATGGTCGAGCGTCTGGCGGACCGTCTTGCAGAAGACCCGGGCAATCTCGACGGCTGGCTGCGCCTTGCCCGTGCCTATGGTGTTCTCGGCAAGACCGAGGAAGCCAGGAATGCGCAGGCCAATGCCGCCCGTCTGGCGCCGGATGATCTGAATATCCAGCTTGCCTATGCCCGTGCCCTGTTCCCGCCGGGCACGCCGGAGACGGGTATGACGGAAGAGTTCGTCTCGCTGATTGCACATATCCGCGAACTGGCCCCGGATAATCCGGACAGCCTGTTCTATGGCGGGCTTGTTGCCTACCGGAATGGCGATGCTGCGACAGCGAAGGATCTCTGGAGCGCGCTATTGGCTCTGATGGGGCCCGACGCACCAGCTCGCGGAATGCTCGAAGCCCGGATCGAGGCTCTCGGCGGATAGATGAAAACTGCACTGCCTGGTGCAATTTTCATGGCGTTTTCGTGACATTAATCTTGCCGGTTCCGCAATGGCCATTATGCTGCCCTGTCCGTCACGATTGGGATTGCGTCAATATGGCAGTAGCGCATGCGCTGGACTCCGCGTCCGAGGCGCTGGTCGTTCAGGACCTGCACAAGAGCTTCGCCGGCCTGGAAGTTCTTAAAGGGGTTTCCCTGGAAGCCCGGCAGGGGGATGTGATCTCGATGATCGGCTCTTCCGGTTCCGGCAAGAGCACCTTTTTGCGCTGCATCAATCTGCTCGAGATTCCGGACCGGGGCATCGTTTCCGTCAATGGCGAGACCATCGCCATGAAGCCCGGATCGAACGGTACCCAGGTCCCGGCGGACAACCGTCAGGTCGACCGTATCCGTTCCCGCCTTTCCATGGTTTTCCAGAGTTTCAATCTCTGGACTCACATGACCGTGCTCGAAAATGTTATCGAGGCGCCGGTGCATGTGCTGAAGGTGCCGCGCGAAGAGGCCATTGCCCGCGCCGAAGGGCTGCTGCGCAAGGTCGGTATTGCGGACAAGCGGGACGCCTATCCGAGCCATCTGTCCGGCGGCCAGCAGCAACGCTGCGCAATTGCGCGCGCGCTGGCGATGGAGCCGCAGGTCATGCTGTTCGACGAGCCGACCTCCGCGCTCGACCCGGAACTGGTCGGCGAGGTGCTGCTGGTGATGCGCCAGCTTGCCGAGGAAGGCCGGACCATGATTATCGTTACCCATGAAATCGATTTCGCTCGCGAGGTCTCGAACGAGGTGGTCTTTCTGCACCAGGGGCGTGTGGAAGAACAGGGACCGCCTGAACAGGTGCTCGACGATCCGCGATCGGAGCGCTGCCGTCAGTTCGTCAAACGGAGCTGACCGGACAGTGACAATAACCGCAGGGAATCAAACCGGAACCAAACTGGGAGCCAAAATAATGAAACGTTTTCTGACAGCTCTGGCCCTCGCGTCCATCGCTTTTAGCGGTGCCGCGGTTGCCAAGGACTTCAAGGCGGGCAGCAAGGTCCGCATCGCCACCGAAGGCGCCTATGCACCGTGGAACTTCACGGACAGTTCCGGCAAGCTGGACGGCTATGAAGTCGATCTCTATGCCGATCTGTGCGAGCGCATGGATGTTCAGTGCGATCTGGTACAGGCCGCCTGGGAAGGCATCATTCCGGCCCTTCAGGCCGGCAAGTTCGATGCGATCATGGCCGGCATGTCGATCACCGACAAGCGCAAGGAAGTCATCACCTTCTCGCGTTCCTACATGGGCTCCCCGGCGTCCTTCGTCGTCGCCAAGTCAAGCCCGCTGACCAGCCTGAGTGCGGGTATGGACACCATCTCCCTCGCCGATGTCGATGCGAAGGAAAAGGCTGGTCTGGACGCGATGAAGGCAGCCCTCAAGGGGAAGACCGTCGGCGTGCAGATCTCCACCACGCACGAAAACTTCCTGAACGAGTATATGGGCGACACGGTCACCGTGAAGACCTATGACACCCAGGAAAACCTTGACCTCGACCTCACCGCCGGCCGGATCGATGCGGCGCTGGCGTCGCTCTCCTACTGGGTGCCGCTGCTCGCGGGTGAGAAGGGCGAGACCATGGCGATGGTCGGCCCGAAGATGGACGGTGGCCCGTTCGGTAACGGTGTTGGCGCCGGTATCCGCAAGGACGACCAGGAACTGGCCGATATGTTCACCAAAGCCATCGACGCGGCGATTGCCGACGGCACGATCTCGAAGCTCTCCACCAAGTGGTTCGGCTTCGACGGTGCGCCGAAGGACTGATCGTCCTCTGATTTGAAAAACGAAACGATGCGGCCGCCCCAGGGCGGCCGCGTCTGTACTGAACAGAGCCGGAGACAGCCCAGGTGACCTTGCCGGATTGGATGCTACTGCTGCAGTGGGGGGATGCCGGCTGGGGCGACGAAATGGTGCGCGGCATGTTGATGACGCTCGCGGTGGCCATGGCGGCATTTCTGCTTGGTATTGTCATCGGCACCATGGGCGCGGCGCTCAAACTTTCCCGCTACATGCTCTTGCGCTTCATCGGTGAGGCCTACACGACGCTGATCCGGGGGGTGCCCGATCTGCTGGTCATCTATCTGCTGTTCTTCGGCGGCAGCATGGCGGCCATGGCCGTGGCCCGGGTGTTCGGCTACGAGGAATATATCGAGATCGATGCCTTCGCCATCGGTACCATTGCGCTCGGCACCATCTCCGGCGCTTATGCGACCGAGGTGATCCGGGGGGCTGTCCTGGCTGTGCCGAAAGGTCAGATCGAGGCGGCGAAAGCCTGCGGCATGAGCCGGTTTCTGCTGTTTCGCCGGATCATGGTGCCGCAGGTGGCACGGTTCGCGCTGCCGGGGCTCGGCAATGTCTGGCAGCTCACGCTGAAGGACACCTCGCTGATTTCCATCGTCGGTCTGGTCGAAATCATGCGGCAGGCATCGGTCGCCAGCGGATCGACCCAGAAACCCTTCACCTTCTATCTGACAGCGGGCGTGCTTTATCTCGTCCTGACGGCCTTTTCGAACAAGGGCTTCGGCCTTGCGGAACTGTGGGCCAATCGCGGCGTCAGGAGGGCCTGAGCCATGGATTTCAAGCTCATGGCGGAAGCCTTCCCGAAAATTCTCGACGGCTTGCCTGTCACCATGGGGCTGGCCGCGTCTTCGCTTTTCATCGGCTTCTTCCTGGCCATCGTGATCGCGTTGCTGCGAGGCTCCCGGTTCCGGCCACTGGCAACCGCCGCCTATGCTTTTGTCTATGTGTTCCGGGGCACGCCGCTGCTGGTGCAGATTTTCCTGATCTATTACGGCTCCGGCCAGTTCGAAATTATCCGGGAAAGCTTTCTCTGGCCGTTTCTGCGGGAAGCCTGGTGGTGCGCGATCCTGGCGCTGACGCTGAATACCGGCGCCTATACCAGCGAGATCATTCGTGGCGGCATTGAAGCTGTTCCGTTCGGCCAGATCGAGGCAGCCAAGGCCTGCGGCATGAATGCTGTGATGCGGTTCCGGCGGGTCGTCTTTCCCCAGGCTATTCGCCAGGCCCTGCCGGCCTATGGCAACGAGATCATCCTGATGATCAAGTCGACCTCGCTCGCCAGCACGATCACGCTGCTGGAGATGACGGGGATCGCCCGCAAGATGATCTCGCAGACCTACAAGCCGCTGGAGATTTTCCTGATCGCGGCCGTCTTCTATCTGGCGCTTGTTTTCATCGTGACGCGCGCCGTTGCCTTCATTGAATACAGACTGAACCCGGAACGGCGCGATGCGGCCCGCGTGCCCGTGGCCAAGGACCTGCAAACGGCGCCAATTGGCGATATCGATGCCGGATTCCGGTGACACGGGAGATTTTCTTTTTCGCGAGGCAGTGCTTTCCGACGGAGAAATCATCCACAGATGGCTTTCAGCGCCTCATGTGACGCGCTGGACGCACCGGATATTCTCGACGATCTCCGGTGCATGTGACGGGGCATCGCCAAGCGCGGAATCCATGCTCTATATCGTGGAATTTGCCGGCGGAGAGATTGGCTGCGCGCATGTCTACAGCGCGCATGGCGATCCGAACTGGACTGCCATTCCGGATGTCACCGGGCAAACCCGCGCCATTGATTTTCTGATCGGCGAGGCTGATTTCCTGAACCGGAAGATCGGGCAAGCCATGCTTCGGGCCCTGGCCGGAAAGATATTCCGGGAAACAGAGACGGACCGCATCGTCGCCTGCCCGCACCCCGACAACTGGCCGGCTGTCATTGCTCTCAAGCGGGTCGGGTTCCGCGAGAAGGGCCGCCATCCAATCCCGACCATGAACGCGATGTACCTGACCGTGACGCGGCAAACCTTCAAGGGTTAGGTCTCAAGCCCTCGCTTCCGGGCATGACGACGCCTCATTCATTCTGGGTTGGAATTTGTTTTGCCGGTGGCGCAAAAGTAAGCTGCGTAAATGGCAACAGACGCACCGGATGCTGCGGCATCTCCTTCCAGCACACTGACGAACTCATACGGGACGGCTGTTCTCTTCATGCTCGGCGCGATCACGGTACTGCCCTGCATGAATGTGCTGGCGCGCTATCTTTCCGCTGACTATTCGACGACCCAGATTGTCTGGGCGCGCTATACAGGCCACCTGCTGTTCGCGCTTGTTCTTTTCATGCCGAAGTACGGGATAGGGTTGCTGCGGGCGCAGAAGCCGGGCGTGCACATCATCCGTTCCGTGCTGATGTTCTGCTGCACCTGCATGTTCTTTCTGGCGGTGCGCTATATCGAGGTGCCGACGGCGAGTGCGATCAACTTCACTTCGCCGATCATCGTGACGGCCCTTGCCGTGCCCTTTCTTGGCGAGAAGGTCGGGATACGGCGCTGGATTGCCGTGCTCATCGGCTTTTGCGGCGCCTTGATCATCATCCGGCCGGGCGGGGCGGAGAGTCATTGGGCGATGTTCCTCGTCATTGGCACCGCGTTCTTCTATGCGGTCTATCAGGTTCTGACGCGCAAATATGCCAGCAGCGATTCCGCCGAGACCTCGATCACCTATATTGCCCTGATCGGTGCCCTGATAACGAGTGTGGCCCTGCCATTCGATTACCGGATACCGGATAATGCAACCGATTGCGGCCTGTTCGTCCTGACCGGTTTTCTCGGTGGCCTCGGGCATTTCTTTGTCATCAAAGCCTTCCGGCTCGGCGAGGCCTCGCTGTTGTCGCCGATTAATTACGGCCAGCTGCTGATGGCGACATTGCTGACCTTCCTGATTTTCGGAACCTTGCCGGACGCCATGACCTGGCTCGGCGCGGGTATCATCGTGGGCAGCGGTCTCTATATCACCTACCGGGAAACGCAGAAGGCACGGTCAAGAAAGCTTGCGGCCGGAGCCGTCGCTGCCGATCACTGAGGCTGCTTCAGAGGGAGAGATCTGCCCGGAGCTGTCCGGCAAGGCGCTGCATCACCGGTTGCCAGTCCAGCCCTTCATTCCCGCGTCTGATGTCGACGGTGATTGACGGGAAAAAGGGCATGCGGCCGCTGCCGAGAGAAACCCAGTTCAGCACATGCGGCATCGAGTAGCCCGTCTTTCCGAGGGCGCCGGTAAGACTGAGCACCAGGTTTTGGGGCGAGACAACGGCATCAAGCGCGGCAATCAGCGCGCTGACCCCATCCAGATCATTTGTCAGATCCAGACCCGGCGGGCGCAGGATGCGGACAGTGTTCTCTGTTTCTATCCGGGTCAGCTCCGCCGGATCATCGTCATATTGCAAGGTCACGAAACGGGCGCCGGGAATCGTGAGAACGGGGGCAAGATTTTGGGGCCCCGGATAATAAACAGCTCCGAGATCACGATTGGCGCGTGACCGCCAGGACAGTCCGATCCAGGGGCCTGTCCCCTGCTCCGAGAGCCAGTGTTTCCAGTGCGCGACCTTGTCCGGATCCGGTATCAGTATGGTGGCGCTGTCCAGGAAACGCGTGTGATCCGGCCGGAAGAATTTTGGCAGACTGCCGGTTGCGATTTCGTGGGTGCATCCCCGCTCGCTGACAATCGCCGCGTAATCGGCCGGGTGCAGGCGTTGCTCCTGCTTCCGGATGCGATCGAAAAAGCGGAATTCGGGGAAAGACCGCTCAAACAGTGCGCGGAGCCGGTCGGTGCATTCGATCGTGACGCTTCCCAGAGCGCCCTGCGCCAGCCGCTCCTGCAACTCGGGAAAGCATGTCGCGAACATGACTTCGTCACCGAGACCCTGCTCGGTATAGACAAGCAGATGGATGTCCGGCCCGGAGACGTCCGGGGTCCAGCGCTGGGGCGGAAGATTGCGGGTCATTTTCCGGAGCGGAATCAGGCGGGCTTCATAGAGTGACCAGCCGCGGGCCAGGTCGCCGTTTGTCAGAAGATAGATCGCGAGATTGAGGGCGGCGGTCGGGTTTTGCGGATCGAACCGCATGGCTTGCGCGCCGTTCGAGATTGCCGCGTCAATCCGGCCAGAGCGATAAAACGCCTGGGCGAGATTTCCGAAAGCCTCGCTATCCGCCGGCGCGGCAATCGTCGCCATGCGTCCGTATTGTATTGCCGCCGCAACAGTATCCATTTCCAGAAGCGTGGCTGACAGCGAGGACAAGAGGCGCCCGGCTCCGGGATTGATGAGCAGCCCGTCCCGGACACAGCGCTCCGCATCGGCCCGGCGGGTCATCCGGCGTAGCAGGGTGCCCAGATGTTCCCAATGGGCGGGATCCGCCGGGGCACGCAGGCATGCCTGCTTCAGGCAGGTAAGCGCTTCGGCGTTCTGGCCAAGACGGATCGCGCAACTTGCCTGGCGCGCCCAGTAATCGGCGCGCAGGGCCTCTGTTTTCGACGCGCGGCGAAACCACAGCAACGCCCTGGGGTCGTCCGTGGCGTGAACATAAAGCGTTGCCAGGTTGCTCAAGACGCTGCCGCGTCCGGGTTCGAGCAACAGAGAGCGCCGGAAGGCGTGTACGGCTTCCGGACCGCGCCCGGGCAGGCCGGTACAGGCAACGCCGAGATAATCATAGACGGCACTCTGGCTGGCGTCGGCAGCAAGGCAATCCCTGTAATAACCGATGGCGGCCTCAAGATTACCCGCCCGGTGGGAGGCGAATGCGGCCTGAAGCAATGTCGCGCTCATGCCGGTGCCTTTGCGCTGAGTGCGGCGGTAATTTCGGAGATTGTCTGCTCCCAGCTTTCCTCAAACGGTTTGCCGAAGCTCCGGATGCTCGGGAAGCCGGGGAAGCCGTCCGTGCCGTACTGCACGAAAAGGGGCCGGGGATGAAACAGCCATGTCTCTTGTCCAAGGGCGCCGCCGATCCAGCCGAGCGTGCTGCTCGGGCAGATCAGCACGTCCACGGAGGATACGAGTGCGAGGATGTCATCGAAATTATCGGTCAGGTTTAGGTCCGGCAGGATGGTTGGGCCATGACCTGTCTCGCGCTTGAGGGTTTCGATCTCCGTGTCCCAATCCTCGCCATATTGGATCGAGAAGGTCTGGATCCCGGGCAAGGCGAATAGCGGCAGCCAGTCTTTCAGGGCGGTATAGTGCGTGTCCCTGAACGCCGTACTTTTACGTGATCTCCAGGCGAGGGCGATCTTCAGGCCACCGCCGTTTTTGCCAAGCATGTTTTGAACTTGAAATATCCGTTCCGGATCGGGCTTCAGGTAAGGCCGGGTTTTTGCGAAATCGGGAAGCGACCGGCGGAAATAAAGGGCGAGACTGCCGGCATCGATGGCGTAATCGACCGGCTTGTCCTGCGGTAGCCAGTCGTATTTCTGCACCGGCCGGAAGCCATCTCCGGCACGGGCATAAGCGTGCACCAGCGCATCAGGGAAAGAGCGCCGGAGGACCGGGAGCAGCCGTTCGTCGCACTCGATCACCAGCTCGGCGCCCAGCGCTGCGACTTCGGGGAAGATGGAGGCGTAGAGGATCTCGTCCCCGACGCCTTCCTCGGCACAAACCAACAACCGTTTGCCAGCCAGCGGTTCCCCTTTCCAGACCGGCGGCAGGCCGAGCCTGCGTACCCGGTCCGGCGCCTTGTGCCGCCATTCGCGCTCCTGCCAGCCTTCTTCCAGCCGTCCAGCCGCGAGCAGCCGGATGGCGTGGCGCAGATGGATTTGCGGCGCGTCCGGCGCGAGGCGGAGCGCGTTTTCGGAATGACGAAGGGATTGTTCCAGGTCGCCGGAGAAATAGGCCAGCTCGGCGAGACCGGTCTCGGGCGCGGCATAGCCGGGGGCCAGCAGGATCGAGCGGCGGAACCATATTCCCGACTGCCCGTAGTGACGCTGGTTGAACAGGAGAAACCCGAAACTGTTCGCCGCCTCGGCCAGGGCCGGTTTCAGGAGCAGGGCGCGCCTCACGGCGTGGTCCGCTTCCTCCAGCTTGTCCCGGTCCATCAGGGTGGTTGCCAGATTGGCGTGGCTTTCCTCGCTCAGGGGGGAAAGCGACACGGCTTGCCGGTGGGCGGTCTCGGCTTCGTCGACCCGGCCGTCCTGCCGGAAGGCATTGCCGAGATTCATATGCGCGTTGGCATGCCCGGGCGCTTTCCGGACGGCCTGCTGCAGGAAGCCGATGGCGTCGGACACCGCCCCGCGCTCCTGCAGCAACGCCCCCAAATTGGCGAGGGCATCGACAAAATCGGGCGATTTGTCGAGGGCGTTTCGGTAGGCGGTTTCCGCGTCTTCGGGCTTCCCCAGTGCTTTCAGGATCTGGCCGAGATTGCTCAGGTAATCCGGCCGTTCTGGCGCGATCTGCACGGCGGCTTCAACAAGCCGGCGCCCGGTTTCGTGCTGTCCACTCTGGTGCATCAGCACGCCGAACAGATGCAGTGCATCCGGCTCGCGCGGCGTCTGTTGCAGTACTTTCTGATAGAGCGCGGCCGCTTCCGGCAGGCGGCCCTGCTGGTGGTGTGCGAGTGCCTGTTGCAGCAGGTGCTGGGGGCCGGGAGTAGGCATTATTGCTTCGTAGACCATCCGTGCTGACGTTTCATCCGGATGCTCATAGGGCCCGGATGGATGCAGTGATCGAGTCTGTTACATGGCTCCATTGCTCTGTCGCCAGTTTGAGAAAACATTTGAGTGTCGGAAAACCCGGGCAAACTTCCGCGCCTAACTTAGGGAAATATGGCCTGAGTGAGAACTGGTAGACTGGTTTGTCGAGGCTCGCCCCGACCCAGACCAATGTGCTGCTCGGGCAAATCAGGCAATCGACCGAAACGGCAAGGGCAAAAATATCTTCGAAATCATTCGTCATATCGACGCCGTCGAGCACGTGCAGACGGGCGCCGAATGCTTGTCGTGCTTCCGCGATTTCCTGCTCCCAGCCGGTGCCGTATTGCATGGAGACGATTTGCAGATTTGGATCCGTCAGCAGATCCCGCCACTCGTTGAGCCGCGTGTTGAAGAGGTTGCGAAAGGGATCGCCCACCCTTGACCGCCAGGCAAAGCCGATCCTTGGCCCTGGCGGCAATGCGGCCAGTTTCGATTTCATCCGTGCGATCCGCTCCGGTGAAGCGGTGAGATAGGGGCGCTGGTGGTCGTAAGACGCACGATCCGGGCGCAGGCGCGCGGGCAGACTGCCGCCGTCGATGGCATAGTCGACGGGCGAGTCCTGCGGCAGCCAGCTGTAATCGTGGGTCGGCCTGAACCGGTCGCCGCTCCGTCTGTAGGCATGCACAAGACAGTCCGGGAAAGAGCGCTGAAACACGCTGACCAGACGTGGAGCGCATTCTATCACGACGGACGCGCCAGCCGTCAGCAGGTCGGGGATCAGCGACGCGTAGAGGATCTCGTCGCCGACACCTTCTTCCGCGCAAACCAGGATGCGTTTGCCTGCCAAAGGCTCGCCCTGCCAGCGGCGCGGGAGACCGATCCGCTGCACGGCGTCCGGCCGCTTCAGGCGCCATTCGAAGTTTTGCCAGCCCTCCTTGATCTGTCCGGCGGTGAGCTGGCGCATGCCATGCCGGACCCGGATTTGCGGATCGTCCGGGGTCAGGGCGAGGGCCTGTTCCGAAAAACCGAGGCTGCCCTCCACATCGCCTTCGAAGTAACAGACTTCCGCCAGACCGGAATAGGGGGCGGCATAGCGCGGTTGTGCTGCGATGGTCCGTTGGAACCACCGGCGCGCGTCGGTGAAGGTGAGGGTGGTGATGCCGAGAAACCCGTAGCTGTTTGTGGCCTCGATCAGAGCGGGTGCAACCAGCAGGCATTTTCGCAACAGATGCCGTGCGACGTCATGCTGGCCAAGGTCAATCCGGCTTTTTGCTTCGGCAAACAGGACAGCAGGATCGGCGGGACTCAAGCTGAGCAGGTAGCGGAAAAGCGGCGCTGCCGCGACGACCTGACCGCATGCGCGCCGGGCTTCGGCGAGTTCGCGCAAGGCATCGGCGTCGGAAGGATCCAGCAGCAGCGCGGACCGGAAGGCGGTGTCGGCCTCGGCGTGGTGCTCCAGACGCTGCAGAATACGGGCTTTGCTCGCGCGAAAGCTGGCTTGCCGCGGGGCAAAGGCGATGGCCGCGCCGACAAGATGAAGGCCCTCTGTGGATTTCCCCGCCTGATGCAACAGACAACCCAGAAGATGCAAGGCATCGGGATGCCGTGGCACGGCCTTGAGCACCTGCTGATAGAGTGCCGCCGCCCCGGTGAGATCGCCCGCCTGATGCTTTTGCAGGGCCTGGTGCAGCAGGCCCTGCGGGCTGTCGTCCGTCATCTTAACCCGTAAAACCCTGGATCATGTCCGATGCCAGAGGCTCGCCGCGTTTCAGGGCACGGGTTGCCGTCTTTCCGAGCACCCCCTTCAGATGGCGCGGCATCATGCCGTTGGCGGGGCGGATGGAGCGGATGTTTGCGCGGGTGAAGGTCTCTCCCTCCGCGACATCAGCGACGACATAGAGCGAGCGGCGCATCGGCAGGGTGATCAGCTCGGCTGCGGTCGGCCGGTAGTTGGGCTGGCCGATTGCGGCATGCACCGAGCGCAGATCCCTGACCAGTTGTTCCAGCTCCGCCGGCTCCAGCGAGAAGGTACTGTCCACCCCGCCATCGGCCCGGCTCAGGGTGAAGTGCTTCTCGACCAGCACGGCACCAACCGCAACGGCGGCTGCGGCAACGATATTGTCCAGCGTGTGGTCGGACAGGCCGATGGCGACATCGAGGCGTTTTGTCAGATCGGTGATGGTCGAGAGATTGGCCTGCTCGACGGGTGTCGGATAACCGCTGGTGCAGTGCAGGACGAGGATCTCCGTCGCCCCGGCGGCGCGCGCCGTGGCGACGGCTTCCTCGATTTCCTCGAAACTGGCCATGCCGGTGGAGATGATCAGCGGTTTTCCGGTCCGGGCGCACAGCTCGATCAGGTCGAGATAGACAATCTCCGGCGAGGCGATCTTGTAAGCCGGCGCGTGCAGCCGTTCCAGCAGCTCGACAGCCGTCGGATCGAACGGGGCGGAGAACATCGTGATGCCGAGATTACGGGCATGGGTAAACAGCTCCGCATGCCAGTCCCAGGGGGTATGGGCCTCCTCATAAAGCTCGTAGAGCTTGCGGCCCTTCCAGAGCCCGTCCCTGATCAGGAATTCCGGGCCATCATGATCGATGGTGATGGTGTCCGCGCGATAGGTCTGGATCTTCACCGCATCGGCGCCCGCCGCCTTGGCGGCTTCGATCAGGGCGAGGGCGCGGCCGACATCGCCATTATGGTTGCCGGACAGCTCCGCCACGACATAGGGCGGGTGATCCGGGCCGACCGGGCGTCCGTTGATCTTGAAGGTGCTGGCCATGGTTCCCGTGACTTGGCGATGTGAAGTCGCCAGAATAGCTTTTTTTACCGGGGGATAGAAGGGATGGCCGAAAGGTGAGTCCGGGGATGCTGGCAATTCGGGCCGACGCCGACGGGCGGATCGGCCTCGGCCATGCCATGCGCTGCTTTGCGCTGGCCGAAACCTGGTGCGCACAGGGCGGTGAAGCGGTGTTTTTTTCCGGTGCGGCGTTGCCTGACCCGGTGCTGGCGAGGCTCGACGGTGCAGGTATCGAGCATCGGGTGCTTTCCGCGCCGGATAACGGCCCTGACTTTGCCGGAGCGGCGGCCGGGATCGGCGCGCGCTGGCTGATCATTGACGGTTCCTTCGCGACGTCCGGCTATCTCGATCTTGTTGGCAAAGCAGGCCTGCCGATCCTGTTGCTCGACGATGCGGCATCGGCGGAGCACTATCCCTGCGATCTGTTGCTGAACCAGAATGTGCAGGCATCGCCCGATAAATATACCGGGCGCACCGGAGCAAGGGTCCTGGCCGGACCCGGATATGCCCTGATCCGTGCCGATATGCGCCAGGCTGTGCCGCCCCGGACGATCCCGGAGCGGCCGCAGCGCATTCTTGTGCTGGTGGGAGGCGCGGACCCCGGCGGGCATCTTGAAATGCTGGCGCAGGCAGCGGCGCAGGCGCTGCTGAAAGCTGGTTTGGGAGACGGCCATGTCGATGCGGTGATCGGCCCGGCGAGCACCTGGCAACCGCCGGCGGATGCAGGTCCGATGATCGCCTATCATCGCGGCGTGAAGGATATGGGCGCCTTGATCGGCAAGGCGGATCTGGCGATTTCCTCTGCCGGCTCCACTGTGTGGGAGCTGTCCTTGCAGGGCACGCCGATGATCCTCGGCGCCAGTGTTCCTGTGGAAGAGCCGGTGGGCGCGGGAATGGCGGCCCGGGGAGCGGCGCTTTATCTCGGACGCTTTTCTGACTGCTTGCCAGAGCAACTGGTGGCGGAAATTGTCAGGCTGTTGCAAGATTCAGCCATGCGTCGAAAGCTCTCCGCCACCGCATCGGCTCTTGTCGACGGGCGCGGGGCGGAACGGGTGATCGACGCCATGCTGGGAATTGAGGCGGGGACGGGAATTCCGTGAAAACTGTTGTGATCATCCAGGCGCGCATGACCTCGACGCGCCTGCCCGGCAAGGTGCTGAAGGAAGTCCTCGGGAAACCGCTTCTCGGCTATCAGCTCGAACGTGTCGGTCGTTGCCGGACGGTGGATGAGATCGTCGTCGCCACCACGGTGAACGCGACGGACGATCCGGTGGCGGAGTTTGTCGAGGGCGAAGGACTGCGCGTCTGGCGCGGCTCGGAAGCGGACGTGCTGTCACGCTATGCCGAAGCGGCGGAAATGGCGGGCGCCGATCTCGTCGTGCGCCTGACCGCCGATTGCCCGCTGATCGACCCAGCACTGGTGGATCAGGTTGTCGAAACACTGCGGGACAGCAATCCGCCGCTCGATTACGTCTCCAACACCACCCCGCGCACGCTGCCCATGGGGCTCGACGCCGAGGGTATCCGGGGCACCGCCCTGATGGCGGCGCATCGCGAGGCCGAGGCCCGGCAGGAGAGGGAGCATGTCACGCCCTTCCTCTACAACAACAAGGACCGGTTCGCCTGCCATTACCTGCTGCACGAGCCGCCGATCACAGGGCATCGCTGGACGGTGGATCACCCGGAGGATTTCGAACTGGTCCGGCGCATTCTCGAAGCGCTTTATCCGGTGAACTCGGCCTTCACCTATCAGGATGTGCTGGCGCTGCTGGAGCAGTATCCGGACTGGCCGCTGATCAATCGCGGGGTTTATGAACGTCCCCAGCCTGTGAAAAATGACAGCGGCGCCTATCCCGATCAGGCCTGAGCCGCCGCCAAACCGGAGTAACCCGATGACGGACACCTACCGCACCGAGCAGGAAGCCTTCTGGGCCGGATCGTTCGGCAATGCCTATATCGACCGGAACCGGGACGCCGCCATCCTGGCCTCCCGCACGGCGATGTTCACCCGCATCCTGTCACGGGCGGGAAAAGTGGGCTCGGTGGTCGAGTTCGGCGCCAATATCGGCCTCAACATGCTGGCCCTCCGCACCCTGCTGCCGGAAGCGAAACTGTCGGCCATCGAGATCAACCCGGAAGCGGTGAAGATCCTTGAGACGCAGGAGCGGCTGAACGTCCATCACGGCTCGATCCTGGAGCCGCAGGTGGATGCGCCGCACGACCTCTCCTTCACGTCCGGTGTGCTCATCCATATCAATCCCGACGCACTGCCGAGCGTCTATGACAATCTCTACGCGGCCAGCGGGCGCTACATCGCGCTGTCGGAATATTACAACCCGGCCCCCGTCGCGATCCCCTATCGGGGGCATGACGACCGGCTGTTCAAACGGGATTTCGCCGGCGACCTGCTGGACCGGTTCCCGGACCTCAAACTGGTCGATTACGGGTTTTGCTATCACCGGGACCCGAATTTCCCGGCGGACGACATGACCTGGTTTTTGCTGGAGAAGAGGGTTTCTTGAAATGTAGTGCAATTTGCACTACATTTGGTGCAAAGGAGACAGCCATGCTGGACTTTGAAAGCAGCGATTCCGATAGCGAAAAACAGACCCGGACGACGCAGGTTCGTCACGGCGACAATCTCGGTGACTTGATCGCACGGGCCGCGTCGGCTCTTGCCGTGGATAAATCGGTTTTCCTGCGCGCGGCGATTGCCAAGGAAGCGAAGCGTGTTCTGGAGGCGGGCTCCCGCCACACTCTCACACCGGAAGACGCGGCTTTGTTCGCGGCTGCTCTCGATGCGCCGCCCGCGCCGACTCCCCGCGCTCTTGCCGCAGCCAAGGCCTACAAGCGCCGCGTCGTGCATGCCGACTGAAATCGGTGATCTCCGTATTGAGCTTTTCGATCCGGCACGGCACGACCGTGCCGGTTTTTCATGCGGGGTGGAGCGTCTCGACAATTTTCTGAAGCTCACGGCGAAGAAGCAGCAGAAGGACGATATGACGCGGGTCTATGTCGCGGTCGAGGATGGCGAGACGCGTGTGTTCGGATATCACGCGATCAATCTGGGTATGATGAATGCGGACCAACTCGCCAAGCGGCCACGCGGCGCGCCGGAACATGGCGAGCTGCCGATCCTGTTCCTCGGACAGGTCGCCGTAAGCGAGGCGGCGCAAGGTCAGGGGATCGGCTCGATCCTCATGCATCATGTTTTCCAGAAAGCTTGCGGAGTGGCTGAACAGGCTGGCTGCTACGCTGTGGTACTAGACGTGATGTCCGATGGCGGTGAGGAGGCATTCCGGCGCCGGTGTCACTGGTACGGGGAGTTCGGCTTTCAGCCTTTTGCAATCAATCCAGCACGGATGTTCATGACCATGAAGCAGGTCCGTACTCTGGTGGCTTGAAATATGCTCCTTCAAAGAGGGAAACCTTACGCAATCCCAGTATCCGCAGTTAGGCTGTCCGCTACCTCAAAAGAGATCAAAGAATGACGATCACAAATCAGGATGAACTGGACGGGCTGAAGGAGATCGGCCGGATTGTCGCCAATACCATGCGGGACATGGCAAAGGCGATGGAGCCCGGCATGACGACGCGGGAGCTGGATGAGATCGGCCGTGCCTTGCTGGAGCGCGAAGGGGCCGTTTCAGCGCCGCAATCCAGTTATGATTTTCCGGGGGCGACCTGCATCAGTGTGAATGAGGAAATCGCCCATGGCATCCCGGGCGGCAGGGTGATTGGGGCAGGCGATCTGGTTAATATCGATGTCTCGGCTTCGAAGAACGGCTATTTCGCCGATACGGGCGCGACATATCGCGTTGCTCCTGTTCTTCCTTCGCTGGATCGCCTTTGCCGTGATGGAAAGCGTGCCACGCAGATCGGGATTGCCCAAGTTTCTAGCAACAAGCCTCTGGCGGGTATCGGAAATGCAATTGGGCGTTTTGCCGAGAAGCGGGGGTATACGTTGATCCGGAATCTTGCCAGCCATGGCGTCGGCCGGTCGTTGCATGAATATCCCGGTGAAATCGCGACATGGCCCACGCGTCACGATAAGCGCCGCATCAACAAAGGGCTCGTGCTGACTGTTGAGCCGTTCTTGTCTACCGGCGGCCACTGGGCCGCCGATGGAGATGACGGCTGGACGCTTTATAGCGATCCGCGCGCACCTGTTGTTCAGTATGAACACACCGTCGTTGCGACGGACCGGGGGGCACTTGTTGTCACCTTACCTGGATAAGGCGAAATGAAAACGGCCCCTCGAAAGGGGCCGTTTCTCGCATGTTATGATGCGAAATTATTCCGCCGCCTCAATCCGAACCTCGGAACTCGGTGCTGACGCCTGACCGTTGATGATCAGCTTGCCGTCTTCCGCTGTCACCTTCACATGGCTGCCATCGAGGATGGAGCCTTCCAGGATCTGGTTGGCCAGCGGATTCTGCAGCGAGCGCTGGATTACTCTTTTCAGCGGCCGGGCGCCATAGACCGGGTCGTAACCCGTGTCGGCGAGCCAGCGCAGGGCTGCCTCGTCAAGGTCGATGGTGATCTTGCGGTCTTCCAGCAGCTTGCGCAGCCGCTCCAGCTGGATATCGACGATATGCGTCATGTTCGCGCGGTCGAGCCGTGAGAACAGCAGCGTTTCGTCCAGCCGGTTCAGGAATTCCGGCCGGAACGCCCGGCGCACGACTTCCATCACCTGCTCCCGCACCGCGTCGACCGTCTCGCCCTCTCCCTGGGCCGAAAGGAACTCGGAGCCGAGGTTCGAGGTCAGGATGATCAGCGTGTTGCGGAAATCGACCGTGCGGCCCTGACCGTCCGTCAGGCGGCCATCGTCGAGTACCTGAAGCAGCACGTTGAAGACATCCGGGTGCGCTTTCTCGATCTCGTCGAACAGCACGACCTGATAGGGCCGGCGCCGCACGGCTTCGGTCAGCACACCGCCTTCGTCATAGCCGACATAGCCCGGAGGCGCCCCGATCAGACGGCTGACCGAGTGTTTCTCCATGAATTCGGACATGTCGAGCCGGACCATGGCCTGCTCGTCATCGAACAGGAATTCCGCAAGCGCCTTGGTCAGTTCCGTCTTGCCGACACCGGTCGGGCCGAGGAACAGGAAGGAGCCGATCGGACGGTTCGGGTCCTGCAATCCGGCACGTGCCCGGCGCACGGCGTTGGAGACAGCGGAGACCGCTTCGTCCTGGCCGATCACCCGCGCATGCAGGTTTGCTTCCATCTGCAGCAGCTTCTCGCGCTCGCCTTCCAGCATCTTGTCGACGGGAATACCGGTCCAGCGGGAGACCACGGAAGCGATGTCGCGGTCCGTCACCTCTTCCATGACCATCTTTTCAGCGGATGCATTCTCGGCCTGGCCGATGGTGGCTTCCAGATCCGGGATCACGCCATACATCAGCTCGCCGGCTTTCTCGAAATTGCCCTGCCGCTTCGCGTTCTCGAGTTCGACTCGGGCCTTGTCCAGCTTCTCCTGCATCTTCTGGACGCCGACCACGACTTCCTTCTCGGACTGCCAGCGTTCGGTCAGCTCGGAGGAAGTTTTCTCAAGCGCCGCCAGCTCGCCCTCGAGTTTCGAGAGGCGATCCTTGGAGGCCTTGTCGGCTTCCTTTTTCAGGGCTTCCTGCTCGATCTTGAGCTGGATGATCTTGCGGTCGAGCTCGTCGATCTTCTCCGGCTTGGAATCCACTTCCATCCGCCGACGGGATGCCGCCTCGTCCATCAGGTCTATGGCCTTGTCCGGCAGGAACCGGTCGGTGATGTAGCGGTTGGAGAGGTTCGCGGCAGAGACCAGCGCGCTGTCGGTGATCCGCACGCCGTGGTGCAGCTCATACTTCTCCTTCAGGCCGCGCAGGATCGAGATGGCGTCGATCACGTTCGGCTCTTCCACGAAGACCGGCTGGAAGCGCCGGGCCAGCGCCGCGTCCTTTTCGATATGCTTGCGATACTCATCCAGCGTGGTGGCGCCGACACAATGCAGCTCACCCCGGGCGAGGGCCGGTTTCAGCATGTTGGAGGCATCCATCGCGCCTTCCGCCGCACCGGCACCGACCAGCGTGTGCAACTCGTCGATAAAGAGAACGATGTCGCCTTCCGAGTGGGAGACCTCCTGCAGCACGGCTTTCAGCCGCTCCTCGAACTCGCCACGAAACTTGGCGCCGGCGATCAGCGCACCGAGGTCGAGCGTCAGCAGGCGTTTTTGCTTCAGCGGCTCCGGCACGTCGCCATTCACGATGCGCTGGGCCAGACCCTCGATGATGGCGGTCTTGCCGACACCGGGCTCGCCGATCAGCACCGGGTTGTTCTTGGTTCGGCGGGACAGCACCTGGATGGTCCGGCGGATTTCCTCGTCCCGGCCGATCACAGGATCGAGTTTTCCGGAGCGAGCCGCCTCGGTCATGTCCTGGGTGTATTTGTCCAGTGCCTCATAGGAGTTTTCGGCCGTTGCGCTGTCGGCCTTGCGGCCCTTGCGGACGTCATTGATGGTCTGGTTCAGGGCCTGCGCCGTGAGGCCCGCATCCTTCAGAATGCGCGCAGCCGCCGTGCCTTCCGCCATGGTGATGGCGAGCAGCAGCCGCTCCACCGTGATGAAGCTGTCACCGGCCTTTTCGGCGACTTCCTGCGCCTGTGTCAGCAGCCGGGCTGTTTCGGGGGCGAGATAAACCTGCCCCGCGCCGCTGCCCTCGACCGTCGGCAGCTTGCCGAGTTCGGCCTCGACCGCGAGGCGGGCCGCTTTGGCATCGCCGCCCGACGCGTCGATAAGCTTGGCGCACATGCCTTCCTTATCGTCGAGCAGGACTTTCAGCAGATGTTCCGGGGTCAGGCGTTGATGGCCTGCGCCGGTTGCGTAAGTCTGCGCCGATTGAATAAAGCCGCGCAGGCGCTCCGAGAGTTTTTCGAAATCCACGGTCGTCTCCTTCGTACCGCAAGGTTGCCGATACAGCTCCGTGTGCCCCAATATGGCGGCACGTGAGCCTCTTTCCGGAATGCACGGACGATCATTACAGCATCGCCGATTGCGTTCCGTCTTGGAAGGGGCCCGGACCCGATTGTGGCATCCGGAACCCACATCCCAGATATGGGGAGTGGGCGGGGTATCGCAAGTGGTTGGAATGCAAGTTGACAGGCTTTCGAAGCCATTTATTGTGCGGTGCAGTATGGGAAAAATCAGTGCGATATACAGGTTCCCGGTCAAGGGTATGACCGGAGAATCCTTGGAGAGCGTTCCGCTGGAAGCGGGGCGCATGCTCCCGAGCGACCGTCGTTTCGGCATTCTGCACGGCGCGGCAGCGCGGCGTGCGGAGGCCGGAGACCGGGATTGGAAGGCGAAAGCCAATTTCCTGCAGCTGGCCCAGGCCGAAAAGCTTGCTCAACTGGAAGCGCGGTTTGACGATGAGAGCGAGATTCTGCAGATCTGGCGCAAGGGCCGGAACGTCGCCAGCGGCAAGCTGACCGACGTCAATGGACGGACGGTGCTGGAGCAGTTCTTCGCCGCCTTCATGACGAAGGAAAGCCGGGGCCAGCCGCGCATTGTCGAAAGTGGCGATCAGCCCTATTCCGACGTGAAGGTTCCCTTCGTCTCGATCATCAATCTGGAAAGTGTCCGCGATCTCGAACGCGTTGTCGGCCAGCCGGTCGATCCGCTGCGGTTCCGGGGCAATCTCCTGATTGAGGGCGTGCCGGCCTGGGAAGAATTCACCTGGGTTGGAAAGACGGTGAAAATCGGCGCGGCCGAAATCCGCGTTGCCGAAAGGATCGGCCGTTGCCCGGCGACCAATGTCGATCCGGCCACGGCCCAGCGCGATCTGACGATCCCGAGGGACCTGCAGAACGGGTTCGGCCATACCGATTGCGGCATCTATGTCGATGTGACCGGCAGCGGCACGATCAGTGTCGGTGACGGGATCACGGTTCTCTAGACCACCTGACTGACCAAGAAAGCGGTGTATTCTGGTGGTGGATCACCTGAGTTTGCGGAATTTGACAACCGGGGATGCGGTGAAAGTCGCCGACCTCACGGTGCAGCTCGGATATGAGCTGGAGCCGGAAGAGGCCGTCACCCGTATTGCGGCGGTTCTCGGCACACCCGGCCACCGCGCTTTCGGTGCATTCGCCGGAGATGTCCTGCTCGGATATCTGCATTGCTATCGGGCGGTCACGATCGACAGGGGCGTGATGTTGCGTGTGCAGGCGCTTGTCGTGGATGAGCAGGCGCGGGGCAGCGGGGCCGGGCGGCAGCTCATGGCCGAGGCGGAAAAGCTGGCCCGTGAGCTTGGCTGTTCCAGCATTACCCTGTCATCGAATGAGCGCCGGACCGGTGCCCATGCCTTTTACGAGCGCATCGGGTATGAGCGCTCGTCACGCTCCTATCTCTTCACAAAGCAGATCCAGGGGCAGACCTGACGTCTCTGCATTAAAAAACCGGCCGTCATTTCTGACGACCGGTTTTCAATAGCGATTGATGGTCCGCCGGCCAATGTTGCGGGATCAGTCCTCACCGGCGAGCGGAAGGGCCTGCTCCACCGGCTCCACGACCTTGCGCGGACGGCCACGGCGCCGAACCGGCTTTGCTTCCGGCTCTTCACTGCTGGCGGCAGTTTGCTCGGGCGCGGCTTTCGGCGCACCACTTTCGCTGGCGCCAAGCATTGCCCTGAGTGCGACATCGTTATCCGCTGCCGGGGCGGCGGCCTCCTGCGACGCTGCCGGGCGGCGGCGGCGCGGTTGACGGGGAGGACGATCCTGCTGGGGCTGCTCGGCAGACGGTTCGGTCTGCTCGGCCGCTTCCGCATCCTGTCGACGCTCGCTGCGCGTTTTTCGGGATGGAGCATCGCCTTCGTCTGATTGCGATTGCGCCTGGGGGGCAGAGGGCTGGGTTGACTGACTGTCCCTGGAACCATGACTGCCCGATTCAAAATCATCGTCGCCGCGCGACGGTTGATCCTGATTCTGGCCGTTGTCCTGCTGGGAGGTATTCCGGCGCGCCTCGTTCTCTTCGTTATAGGCGCTGTAGATGCGGAAATAGTGATCCGCGTGCTGGAATAAGCTCTCGGCATGAACCCGGTCACCGGCAGTCGAGGCATCACGCGCGAGGGTCAGGTATTTTTCATACACCTGATGCGCATTGCCACGGATCCGGATATCGGGGCCGTTGCTGTCAAAGGTTTGGTTCCTGTTGGGGACATTCGGGCGACGATTATTATTGTTACCGCCGCGGCCCCGCCCACGCTTCTGATGTGGACCCTGTCTCATGGTTGATTACTTTGCCGTTTTTAAAGGGCGCCACGTATGGCCCCGTGCCAAAACACCGATCCACACCGCGTGTGTGATCGAAACATCCGGAGCAATCGGTCGAGCTCTGCCCAAGCCGATGCTTACGTCTCATAACCAGGATGGTTTCCTGCAACAGACATGCCCCCTCCGGCATCCATTGCATACAGGGGAGAATACCGGTTTGGGCGCGGCATTCCAAGTTCTAATTCCCCCGCCGCTGCGTGCCGCCAGGAGGGGGATAGGCTATGTCCGGCGCACCATGATGCAGCGCTCGATGCCCGCCAGATCCTTTCGAAAGCCTTCCACGATAAGGCCCGATTTTTCCATGATATGGAAAATATCCGGTCCCTGGCCTTCTCCAAATTCGAGCACTGCGAGACCGTCTTCACCGAGTAGGGAAGGCAGGCATTCCGCGATGTTACGATAGGCGTCAAGCCCATCCGGACCACCGTCCAGCGCTTGCATCGGGTCGTGTGACTTTACTTCTGGTTGCAGGGCCGCAATGTCGGTTGTGGGAATATATGGCGGGTTGGAAAGCACGATATCGAATGGTCCGTTCACATTGTCCGCCCACCGGGAAAGGATCATTCGTGCGCGAGAGGAAAGACATAGTTTCTCTGCGTTTTGGCGGGCAACTTCGATGCAATCCGGATTGATGTCCACGCCGATGCCTTCCGCATGCGGGAATTCGGAGAGGGCGGCCAGCAGGAGGCAGCCGGTTCCGGTACCCAGATCGAGGATGCGATAGGCCCTGTTACGGTCCTGACGCAGCTCCAGGAGGGTGTCGATCACGGTCTCGCTGTCCGGACGCGGGTCGAGGGTCGCGGGGGACAGTGCGAATTCAAGACTCCAGAACTCGCGGGTTCCAAGAATGCGGGATACCGGCTCCCCGCCGATCCGGCGTGCCAGGAATGCGGCATAGCGGCTGCGTTCCTCCGGCGTAACCGGCTCCTCTTCCCGGCCATGCAGCCGCCCTTCCGCACCGAGCGCGTGCGCGAGCAGAAGTCTGGCATCAAGCCGGGGATTGTCGTTGCCCTCCGCCGTCAGGCGGCGCGTTGCGGCCTGCAGTAAATCACCGACCGTTGCCGCTTCTTCGGGTTGCTCCGGTGTCATCAGCTCATCGAGGCGAGGCGGGCGGCCTCGTCTTCAGCCGTCAGGGCGTCGACCAACTCGTCCAGGGCTTCTCCGGCAATCACCTTCTCGATCTTGTAGAGCGTCAGGTTGATGCGGTGATCGGACACCCGGCCTTGCGGGAAGTTATAGGTCCGGATGCGCTCCGAACGGTCCCCGCTGCCGATCTGGTCCTTGCGGTCCGCTGCCCGCTCGCTGGCGAGACGTTGGCGCTCATGGTCGTAAAGTCGGGCGCGCAGGATTTTCATCGCCTTGGCCCGGTTCTTGTGCTGCGATTTCTCGTCCTGCTGGGAGACTACGATACCGGAAGGCAGGTGAGTGATGCGCACCGCGCTTTCAGTGGTGTTGACGTGCTGGCCGCCGGCGCCGCTAGCCCGGAACACATCGACCCGGAGATCTTTGTCCTCAATGTTCAGATCGACATCCTCTGCTTCCGGCAGCACGGCGACGGTGGCGGCGGAGGTATGAATGCGTCCGCCTGATTCCGTCACCGGCACCCGCTGGACCCGATGCACGCCGGACTCGAACTTGAGCCGGGCAAAGACCGAACGGCCGGTGATCTCGGCGGTCGCTTCCTTGTAGCCGCCGATATCGTTTTCGGAGACTTCCATGACCTCGAACTTCCAGCCCTTCAGAGCGGCATAGCGCTGATACATGCCGAACAGGTCGCTGGCGAACAGCGCCGCTTCGTCTCCGCCGGTGCCGGCCCGGACTTCGAGAATGGCGTTCTTCTCGTCCGCTTCGTCCTTTGGCAGCAGCAGGATCTGGACTTCGTGCTCAAGCGCCGGCAGTGCCTTTTCCAGCCGCTGTATTTCCTCACCGGCCATGTCCGCCATGTCGGGATCTTCCAGCAACTCGCGGGCCTCGGACAGCTCGCGGCGCATGTCGTTCAGCTCCACCACCTTCTGGGCGATCGGTGCCAGTTCCGACAGTTCTTTTGACAGCCTGGCTATGTCCGAGCTGTCCCCGGAGGCCAGAATGGCTTCCAGTTCCTTGTGACGGGCCAGCACGCGTTCCAGATTTGCCTGCAAGCTCACAGGTCGTCTCCTTGTTCTTGGTCGAGACCGAACAGTTCCTCCAGTGTGGAGAGTGTCCGGTCGTCCAGATTGTCCGTTGCCGCCAGGCGCCGGAGATGTTCCGACGGGCCATGCATGATGCGCTTCAGCAGCAAGCGGGTCGCGTCTTCAGCGGAAAGGTTCGGCTGCTCCGCATGCAGAATGTCGCGCATGCCTTCGAGATGCGCCCGCAGCCGCGCGATGGAGGGAGCGGCGATGCGTCCGCTCTGATCCGAAAGGAACCGGGCGACGGCGGCATCGACCATCTCGCGGGCTGCTTCCGCTTCGGCGCGCCGGGCGTTTTTTCCTTCCGTCGCCGACCGTTCGAGATCTTCCAGGTCGAACAGGAAAGCCTCGTCGACCCTGTTGACCGCCGGATCGATATCGCAGGGTATCGAGAGGTCGACCAGAAAGATCGGCCGGTAGCGGCGCTTCACCAGTGCCCGTCCGATCATGTCCTCGGTCAGCTGGGTACGGCCTTCTCCGACGGCGGAGATGACGATATCGGCATCGACGAGCGCATCCGCAAGTGTGTCCATGGTGCCATGGTGAGCCCCGATGGATTTGGCCGTTGCTTCGGCGCGCCGGCCAATGCGGTCAAGCACCGTGACCGGTGTGCCGTGAGTGTTGTGGAGCTGTTCCGCCAGAATGAGGCCAAGCTCGCCGGTGCCGAGCAGCACCGCGCGGGTCCGTTCCAGCGCGCCATGCACGTCCCGGGCGACGGAAAGAGCGGCGGCGGCAATGGAAACCGGCCCCTCTGCGATACGGGTTTCCCGGCGCACCTGGCGGGCGGCTTCGAAGGCGGCGCTCATGGTCGCATCGAGCAATGGACCCGAGGATTTCCGGTTGCGGGCCAGCCGGTGTCCCGCCCGCATCTGGCCGAGGATCTGCGGCTCGCCGATGACCTGGCTGTCGAGCGAGGCGGCGACACGGAACAGATGGCTCACCGCATCCCCGCCGACATGGCGGTACAGCAACGGCTCCAGCAGGGCCGGGTCGAGATCGACCGGGGCGCAGAGAATCTTCGCGATGATGCTGCGGGCTTCTTCCGGGTTCGGGAAAATACCGGCGACTTCCACCCGGTCGCAGGTCGAGAGCGGCATGGCTTCCTCGACACCGAACACCCGGAGAGAGCGGAGCACGACCGGCAACTCCTCGTCGGCGACAAAAAGCTGCTCGCGGATCGCGTCGGGACAGGTCCGGTGGTTGACGCCGACGACGGCGAAACGGTGCAGGTCCTGAAAAAGCGGGGAAGCGGAGCGGTCCGCCAACGCGCGCCTCGCTAGGCCTCGGCGCCGAGATGGTCCCCGATCTTGTCCAGAGCGACTTCGACTTGTGCGCCTGTATCCAGGTCGCGGATCGTCGCTACGCCCTTTTCGAGTTCCGTCTCGCCGATAATGACGGCGTGGCTGGCATTGAGTTTGTTGGCCCGTTTCATGCGCTTTCCGAGATTGCCCGAATAGCCCATTTCGACAGAGTGGCCCGCCTTGCGCAAGTCGTGCGCGAGCTTGATCGCCGCGATGGTGGCATCCTCGCCGACCGGGATCAGGGAAAGCGGCCGTGCCGGGATGGCGGGGGCGTCGATCATCATGGCGATGCGCTCGATCCCGGCGGCCCAGCCGACGCCCGGCGTGGACGGACCACCCATGGTCTCGACCAGTCCGTCATAGCGTCCGCCGCCCATGACGGTGCCTTGCGCGCCGAGCCGGTCGGTGACGAATTCATAGGCGGTGTGGCAGTAGTAATCGAGGCCGCGCACCAGCCGGTCGTTCTGCTGATAGGGAATGCCGACCGCGTCGAGCCCGGCCTTGACCGTGCCGTAGAAATCTTCCGAGGCCGCATTGAGATAATCGCCGAAGGAAGGGGCGTCCGCGACGATCTTGCGGTCGCCTTCGTCCTTGCTGTCGAGGATGCGCAGCGGGTTGCTGTCCAGCCGGCGCAGGCTGTCTTCGGACAGACCGTCCTTGTACCCCATCAGATACTCGACCAGCGCGCCGCGATAGGCCTGGCGGCTTTCCGTGTCGCCGAGGGTGTTCAGTTGCAGCACGATGCCATCGAAGATGCCGAGCGCGTCGAGTATATCGGCGCCGACCGTGATCACTTCGATATCGGCCTGCGGCGTCGGTACGCCGATCAGCTCGACGCCGATCTGGTGGAACTGACGCTGGCGGCCCTTCTGCGGGCGCTCATAGCGGAACATCGGGCCCTGATAGAACAGCTTCAGCGGCAGATCCTGGGTCAGGCCGCCGGAAATGAAGGCGCGCGCCACGCCCGCCGTGCCTTCCGGACGCAGGGTGATGCTTTCATCGCCCCGGTCGGTGAAGCTGTACATCTCTTTCGACACCACGTCCGAGGTCTCGCCGAGAGTCCGGGCGAAGACTTCGGTGAATTCGAAGATCGGGGTCTGGATTTCGCTGAAACCGTAGCGCCCGGCGGTGGCAAGGGCCGTCTCGATTACATGGCGATGCCGTCGCGCGTCCTCGCCGAGGAGGTCGTGGGTGCCGCGAACGGGCTGCAACTTTGCCATGACTGGGTCCTTTCAAACGTCCCCGAAGCCGACAGAATGCCGGGGAGGTTCGGTTTATGCCGCGTTTCCGTCCCGGATTCAAACGGATGCGGTGATTTTGCGGTGGTTGGAAAATCTACAGGGGTCAGGAAGCCGCCGGAGACACCATGCGGGCCGGGTTTTCGTCCGCTTCGGCCAGCTCCTTCTCGATCTCCGCCGCCTTTTCCTCGACGAGAGAGACCAGATGGTCAACGACATTGCCGTCCTTCAGGCGATGGTGCGGCAGGCCGGCCATATAGACCTGATGGGTGCCCTTGCCGCCGCCGGTGAAACCGATATCGGTCTCGCGCGCTTCGCCCGGGCCGTTCACGATGCAGCCGATCACCGAAAGGGTCATCGGTGTGGTGATATGGGCCAGCCGCTCTTCCAGAACCTCGACGGTCTTGATCACGTCGAACTGCTGGCGGGCGCAGGACGGGCAGGAAATCACGTTCACGCCGCGATGACGCAGGTTGAGCGATTTCAGGATGTCGAAACCGACCTTCACCTCGTCCACCGGATCGGAAGAGAGGGAGACCCGGATGGTGTCGCCGATGCCGCTCCAGAGCAGCATGCCCATGCCGATGGAGGATTTCACCGAGCCGATGCGGAATCCGCCAGCCTCCGTGATGCCGAGATGCAGCGGATAATCGCAGGCGTCGGCCAGCCCCTGATAGGCGGCGACGGCAAGGAAGACGTCCGACGCCTTCACGCTGATCTTGGTCTCGTGGAAGTCGTTATCCTCGAGAATTTTCAGATGATCGAGTGCCGACTCGACCATCGCTTCCGGGCAGGGCTCGCCATATTTTTCCAGCAGATGCTTCTCGAGGCTGCCCGCATTGACGCCGACCCGGATGGAGCAGCCGTAATCCTTGGCGGCCTTGACCACCTCGCGAACCCGTTCGGCATTGCCGATATTGCCGGGATTGATCCGCAGGCAGGCGGCCCCGGCCTTGGCGGCCTCGATCGCGCGTTTGTAGTGAAAATGGATATCCGCGACGATCGGCACCGGGCTGGCCTTGCAGATTTCCGGCATGGCCGCCGTCGAGGCCTCATCCGGGCAGGAGACGCGCACAATATCGGCCCCGGCATCGGCGCAAGCCTGGATCTGGGCGATGGTCGACTTCGCGTCCGCCGTCAGGGTGTTCGTCATGGTCTGCACCGTGATCGGTGCATCGCCGCCGACCGGCACATTGCCGACGAAGATTTGACGGGACTTGCGTCTGAAGATGTCGCGGTAGGGCCGCACGCTCATGGGATTGATCCGCTCGCTGTACTCGCCACTGCGAGATGGCGTTTCGGGTCTTATAAAGCAAGCAGGCGCCGCGGGTAAACGGCGCCTTTGTGAAGAATCCTGCCGGCAGGGTTGCGTCAGTGGTCAGTCGGCGACCGTATAGGTCAGCAGACTTTCGTCCAGCGGGATGTTCCGGGCGATTTTGCCGAACGGTCCAAGACTTGGTGCCTGGGCGCCATTCACCGAAATTTTCAGGGCGCCGGCATTCCCGGTAAAGAGCTTCAGGCCGGTACGAACAGGCACTTTATATTCCTCACCCTTGCGCAGAATGCGGGTCAAAAGTGGCGTTGCATCGGTGCCCCGGACCTGGACCCAGCTATCGTCTGTCGCGCTGATCACGATCAGAGGTCCGGTGCTGGAGGCGGTAGAAACGGATTGCGGCCTGGTATCGAGTGCAGCCGCTTCCGCCTCGGCCACGGACCGTCCGGTCGATGCGGCTTCCGGGCGGGGCATATCGGGTACGTCCGGAATATCGGCCGCTTCCGGTGCGGGCGCAGGAGCGGATGCCGGTACGCTGGCGATCTGTTCTGCCGCCGGGGGCGCTTCGGACACGGCCGCTTCGGGCGCGGTCACGGGCGCTGGCGTCGTCTCGGTGCTGCTCGCCACGACTGCGTTGCTGCCTGACGGGGCTGCCGGAATCTCGGTCGCGGCGCTTGTCGCTACAGCCGTTTCGGCTGCGGCAACCACCGTTTCCGGGGCGCTTGCCGTGTCGGGTGTGTTGGCCTGAAGAGCCGGGTCGGCTGCCGGTTTCGGCGCCGTGTCATCACTTGTGGTCTGCGCGGCCTGACCGGTGGAGGAAGCCTCCGTGCTGGAGGCCGGTGCCCGGAGTGTGGGGGCGGGTGTGGCGGCACTTGCCATCGGCTGCAGTGTGGCCGGTGCGGTTTCCGCCGCCGCGGGCGAGTCAATTGCCGGCTCTTCCAGCAGGAAGGCCAGGCGATCCGGGATTTTCGGCGTCAGATCGGAGACCGATGTTTCCGAGGTCGAGAAATAATACCAGCCGCCATAGCTGAGCGCCGCGAGAAGGACGCCGACGAATACCAGGGCGCCGCCGGGCACTTTTCCCTCGGGCGCGGGTGACGGGAATGAAAGCTGTGTCGGTTCCTGCAGCTTCTTGGCTTCGGCCTTGAAGTCTGTGATCAGCGTGGCTGCGTCAAGCTCCAGGAGCTGCGCATAGCTGCGGACATACCCGATGGCATAGGTCAGGCCGGGAAGTTTGTCGAAGTCCCCGTTTTCCAGCGCATCAAGGTAGCTGCGCTGAATGCGCAGTTGCTGGGCGATGTCCTGAAGAGTGAGATCTCTTTCGATACGATGCCGCTGCAGCATCTCGCCCACGGTCGAGCCGTATTCAGCCTGCGAGAGCTGGATCTGTTCGGCAGGTGCCGGAGGGGCCGTTTTGACGGCGATACTGGGCGATGCAACAGCTTTCACCGCCGCTACGCGGGGTGTAGTGGTTGCCGTCTTTGACTGTGCGGCATCTTCGATATGCCGGAGTCTTAACTTCGCTTTTGCGCTCATATCATCCACGACCTAATTGCCCGCGAATATTGCGTCTGTTTGGCTACACAATTTTTGCAGTAATTATTCCGAAAAATCTGACTGCGACACCATGGGGTAACCAAGCTTCAAAGCCAAGGTAGATTAAATTCTCTAATGAATCAATGATCTATTCGGATTTTTCGATCCGGAGACTCAGGTCGGGATCTGATGGTCGCGTGCGAATGCCTTCAAATGATCGGCGAGGCGGCCTTCCCGCGTTTCCAATAAATTAGTCATCAATACTTGCAAGTCATTGTAATTCAACGCTCTTATAGTTTCCTTGATTGGCCCGATCGAGGCGGCCGCCATGGACAGGCGATGGTAGCCGATCCCGACGAGCGCCATGGCTCCGATTCTGGAGCCAGCCATCTCTCCACATAAAGTCAATGGCTTATCGTGCTTTTTACAAGCATTGGATATATCTTTTAGCAATCGAAGGAACGGGACCGAGACGGCATCGTACCGATTGGTCACGCGCTGGTCTCCACGGTCGGCGGCAAAGAAGAACTGCTGTAGATCGTTGCTACCAACTGAAAGAAAGTCGACCCGGGACAAGATTTCGGGAAGTTGCCAGGCAAGAGACGGCACTTCAAGCATGCTGCCGAGACGTAATTTCGCGGGGAGTATTTCGCCAAGACGCACGGCGCGCTCGAGTTCCCGGTCGAGGATCGACCGGGCCACGTCGAACTCCGATACTGTGGAGACCATCGGGAACATCAGATCGACCGGAGCGCCGACCGAGGCTCTCAGAATCGCGCGGATCTGGTTGCGCAGGATGCTGGGGTGGTCGACGGATATCCGGATCGAGCGCCAGCCAAGGGCCGGGTTGTCCCCGGGATCATGGTCGAAGGCCTGGATATGCTTGTCGCCACCCGCATCCAGGGTGCGGAAGGTGACGGGACGGCCGTCAGCCGCATCGAGGACACGGCGATAGACATCCGTCTGTTGCGATACGTCGGGTATATCCCGCCGGACCATGAAGGGGATCTCGGTGCGGTAAAGCCCGATCCCCTCGGCGCCGGTGGCGTCGAGCTGCTGCAGGTCGAACATCAGGCCGACATTCAGCAACAGGCTTATATCGACGCCGTCCAGGGTCCGTGCCGGCAGGTCGCGCAGTGCCTGATAGCGTGCCTTGGTCTCGGCCCGGGCGCGCAGACCGGCATGGAAATATTCCTGCACGTCTTCGGTCGGCCGTAACAGGACCTGGCTGTTGTCCGCATCGATGATCAGGCGGTCGCCCGGATTGACCTCGCTCAGCAGGCCCGGAATGTTGCCGAGCACCGGGATATCCAGAGCGCGCGCGACGATGGCGACGTGCGCGGTGGCGGAGCCTTCCTCAAGAACGAGGCCGGCAAGGTTCGTCCGGTCATAATCGAGCAGTTCCGCCGGTCCCATGGAGCGGGCGACGACAATATAGGGCTGATCGTCGTCGATCGTTCCGGCGGCATCGCCATTGTCTTCTTCATCGGCAAGCTGGGCGAGCAGGCGGTTCGTCAGATCCTCGAAATCGGCGAGGCGTTCGCGCAGATAGGGGTTCTGGACCGAGCCAAGCCGGGCGCGCATGTCGGCGCGGGCGCGCTGGACCGAGGCCTCAGCGGTCAGACCGTTATCGATCGCGTCATTCATCCGTGTCAGCCAGCCACGGTCATGGGCGATCATCCGGAAGGTTTCGAGCACGTCGCGATGCTCTCCGGCTTCGGCAAGATCGGGGGCTGAAAGCAGTGTGTCGATGCGCGACCGCACATTCTGCATGGCGGTGTCGAGCCGTTCCTTTTCGATCGCCGGATTGTCGGCGACGACGCGGCGGATCGCGGTGCTCGGTCTGTGGAAATGCGCGGCGCCGATGCCGACGCCGGGCGCGACGGCCTGCCCGGCGAGACGGACGGGAGCATCATGCCTGTTTTCCTGCCCGTCGAGAACGCCGTTGGCGAGCAGCTCCGCCAGCACCATGGCGAAGGTTTCGAGTGTCTCGATCTCCTCGTCGGAATATTGCCGGCGGGAGCGGTTCTGCACCACCAGGACCCCGAGCACGCGGTCTGCGCGCATCACCGGCACACCGGCAAGGGACTGGTAGATCTCTTCGCCGGTTTCCGGGAAATAGGCGAACTTGGGATGGGACTGGGCGTCCGACAGGGCGAGCGACTGGGCCCGGGCGGCAATGTCTCCGACAAGACCCTCGCCAAAATGCATCAGCGTGCGGTGGACGGCGTCCTTGTTCAGGCCCTCGGTGGAGCACAGCTCCAGCAGGTTATCGGCGCGGCGGACATAGATCGAGCACACCTCGGCCGCCATATCCGCGCCGATGATCGAGGTGATACTGTCGAGACGTTCCTGCGGTGCACGCGTATCCGCCATCACATCGCGCAATCTGCGCAACATGGTGCGGGAGTTGCGGCCGAAGCCGTTTTGCTCGACCGCCGCCGTCATGCCTCAGCTCGCCGGCGGCCCGTCGAGGCCGTATGCGGTGTGCAGGGCTCGAACGGCCAGTTCGGTATACTCGGCCGCGATCAGCACGCTGACCTTGATCTCCGAGGTCGAGATGACCTGGATATTGATGCCCTTGTCGGCCAGGGTATGGAACATCGTCTTGGCGACGCCCGGCTGGGAGCGCATGCCGACACCGACGACCGAGACCTTGGCGACGTTCGGGTCCGCGTTGATTTCCTTGAAACCGAGTTCGTCCTTCAGCTTTTCCAGCACCTGGCGGGCGCGGTCGAGATCGGTCTTGCCGACGGTGAAGGTCATGTCGGTGGTGTTGCCGTCCTCGGTCACGTTCTGGACGATCATGTCCACATTGACGGCCGCATCGGCGAGGCTGCCGAAGATCGATCCGGCAACGCCCGGACGGTCCGGAACGTGGCGCACGGTAACCTTGGCTTCTTCCGGGCTGTAGGCAATGCCGCTGACGATTTGCTGTTCCACGATCTCATCCTCATCACAGACCAGGGTGCCGGGGGCTTCGATGAAGCTGGAGAGCACCTGGAGTCTGACATTGTGCTGCATGGCGAGCGCGACGGAGCGCGTCTCCAGCACCTTGGCCCCTTGCGAGGCCAGTTCCAACATTTCCTCGTAGGTAATCCGGTCGATCTTCCGGGCCGCCGGTACGATCCTCGGATTGGTAGTATAGACGCCATCGACGTCCGTGTAGATATCGCAGCGATCCGCGTTGAGCGCCGCTGCGAGGGCGACGGCCGATGTGTCGGAGCCGCCGCGGCCGAGCGTTGTGATCCTGTTGTCCGGGCCAATGCCCTGGAAGCCCGCGAGGACGGCAACCTGACCTTGCTTGAAGCGGTTGACGATCTCATCGGTCTCGATGTTCTGGATCCGGGCCTTGCTATGCACGCCATCGGTCCGGAACGGCAGCTGCCAGGCGAGCCAGGAGCGGGCGTTGATCCCGATATTCTGCAGGGCCATGGCCAGCAAGCCGCTCGTCACCTGCTCGCCTGTCGAGACGATGGTGTCGTATTCGCGGGCGTCATGCAGCACGCTCATCTCGCGCGCATAGCCGACCAGCTGATTGGTGACCCCGGCCATGGCAGAGACGATGACGGCCACTTCATTGCCGGCATCGACTTCTTTCTTGACCCGTTGAGCCACATTCTTGATGCGTTCAATATCGGCGACGGACGTGCCGCCGAACTTTTGCACGATACGCGCCATTTCGTTCCGCTTTTCAGGAGTGTATCCCCAATGCCCAAATCCGGAACGCGAGCGTTCCTAATGGCCCCAGGCGGGGCTATACATAGCGACACGTCGCTGTCCCGGCAAGACCGGGCTCGGTGTTGAATGGAGCGCCCATGAACCAGAAGAACGCAGCCGCAAGCACGATCGATCCGGAGGATGTCGCAAGGTTCTCTGCCGTGGCGGCGGAATGGTGGGATATGCAGGGGCCTTTTGCCCCGTTGCACAAGTTCACACCGGTCCGCCTGAAATTAATCCGGGAGTGGTTGAGCGACCATTTTGGTCTGCCCGATTCGGCGGGGATTCCGTTCGACGGTCTGAAACTGCTCGACATCGGATGCGGCGGCGGCCTGATCTCGGAGCCACTTACCCGGCTGGGTGCGTCGGTGACCGGGATCGATGCGGACGCGCGGACCATCGGGACGGCCCGGCTGCATGCCGAACAGACGGGTCTCGATATCAACTACCGGGCCTGTCTGGCGGAAGAGCTCGCGGCGGAGATGCCGGGTGCGTTCGATGTCGTGATTGCTTCCGAAGTGATCGAACATGTTGCCGATCCCGCGCTTTTTGCGGCCTCCCTTGCGAAGCTTGTTCGTCCTGGCGGTGCGGTCTTCGTCACCACGCTTAACAGGACCATGAAGTCGCTTCTGTTCGGAAAATTCGCAGCCGAATATGTCCTGCGCTGGGTACCGGCGGGCACCCATGACTGGAGTCAGTTCCTGACACCGGAAGAGTTGGGCGGACTGTTGTCGGAAGCAGGGCTGGTGCCGGCGGAGAAGACCGGCATCCGGTTTGACCCGCTGGGTGATAGCTTCGAGCGTTCGTCGGATCTCGGGATCAATTACGCAATGCTTGCTGTTCGTCCGGAAACGGCCTGATCAGGCGTCGCTTTTAGGCAGCCAGGGAATGGCGGCGAAACCGATCCCCTCTTCACGCAGGGCTTCGGCTTCCGTCGCGCTGGTCTCGCCGTAAATCCCGTGCGGATCGGTTTCGCCGTAATGGATCTTCCGGGCTTCCTCGGCGAAATCCTTGCCGACATAGTCAAAATTGCTCTCAACTTCGGAGCGGAGCGCCGCGAGCTTCTGCCGAAGCTCGATCATTTCAGGCGGCATCTCCTTGATCGCGGAGACGGCCTGCGCGGGCTCGCTGTCACCCTTTTTCTTGGAGGAGGAGACATTCGGCGCCATCAGGGCCTTGGAGACAGAGGACGAGCCACAGCTCGGACAGACCAGCAGACCAGCGTCTGCCTGTTTGTCGTAGGCGGCACTATCGCGAAACCAGGCATCGAAGCTATGCTCTTTGTCGCACAGTAATCTGTATTTGATCATCCAACTGACCCACTGTCGTCCTGTCAGCTATCAGGTAGCCTTGGCAGCTATCGGGTAGCATGCTGTCGAAATAGTGTAATAATTACTAATTAGCCAGTGTGTCGTTGCGCGGGGGACAGAGTGTGAGCGATCCGGACGGCAAAACCCTGGGGCAGCGGGATGCCGCCCATCATTTGCATCCCTTCACCGATAACCGGGGGCTCGTGGATATCGGCGGGCCTACCGTGATCGAGCGGGGAGAGGGGTGTTACCTCTGGGACGATCAGGGGCATCGCTATCTTGATGCGCTCGCCGGTCTGTGGTGCGTCAATGTCGGTTATGGCCGCAAGGAGCTGGC
Source organism: uncultured Nisaea sp. (assembly GCF_963974195.1). NCBI lineage: Bacteria > Pseudomonadati > Pseudomonadota > Alphaproteobacteria > Rhodospirillales > Thalassobaculaceae > Nisaea > uncultured Nisaea sp. The sequence continues at coordinate 21,529 of NZ_CAXBDC010000005.1, read as the reverse complement.
TGACGTGGCTGCCCGTCAGATGCAGCAGCTTGCCTACTACAACACCTTTTTCAACACGACGACGGCACCGGCGGCGGAGCTGGCGGAGATGCTGGCGGCACTTATGCCGGGCCATCTCAATACCGCCTTGTTCGCGAATTCCGGCTCCGAGGTCTGCGACAGTGCAATCCGCCTCGGGCGCTATTACTGGCAGCAGGTCGGCAAACCCTCGAAACGGGTCGTTATCGGCCGGGAGGAGGGATATCACGGCTCCACCCTGGCGACGATCAGCGCCGGTGGCGTCGGCGCGATGCATGAGCAGGGCGGCTCCGGCATGCCGGATTTCGCCCATATCGAGGCACCGTATAAATTCCTGCACGGCCCGAACATGTCCGAGGCGGCATTTTCGCAACAGGCGGCGCATGCCCTCGAGATCAAGATCAGGGAACTCGGTGCCGAAAATGTCGCCCTCTTTATCTGCGAGCCGATCCAGGGGGCGGGCGGTCTGATCTTTCCGCCGGAAGGATATTTGCAGGAGGTGCAGAGAATTTGCCAACAGCACGACGTGCTGTTCGTGCTGGATGAGGTGATCAGCGCTTTCGGCAGGCTTGGTGCCTGGTCGGCTGCCGAACTGTTCGGCCTCAGCCCCGATTTCATCACTCTGGCGAAAGGGCTGTCTTCCGGCTACCAGCCGATTTCGGCACTGATGATCTCCGATCCGATCGCGGACAAGCTGCGGGATGCGGAAGGCGGGCTTGCGCACGGTTTTACCTATTCGGGACACCCTGTTGCCGCCGCCGTGGCGCTGGAGAACCTGAAGATCCTGCAGCGTGAAAAACTGGTGGAGCGCGTGGCCCAGGATATCGGCCCTTACTTTCAACGCGCGCTTTCCCGCCTTGCCGGCCATCCGCTGGTGGGCGAAGTTCGCAGCCTCGGTCTGCTGGGGGCTGTGGAGCTGATCCAGGACAAGGCCCGGCATATCCTGTTCGATCCGCCCGGCGTGGTCGCTGCCGTCTGCCGCGAGAATCTCAGGGCGCGGGGCATCATCGTGCGCGCGGTGCGGGATACGTTGCTGATCGCGCCGCCCTTCGTGGTCACGCATGACCAGGTCGACGATATTGTCGACACGCTCGAAGCAGCTTTTGAGGACATCCGTAAAGAGCTTGGAATTATTGCCGAGGAACAGATGGTCGCCCGGGTTGTCGAGCATACGGAGCAACCGCTTGCCGGCAAGGCCGCCCTTGTTACCGGTGCGTCCCGGGGGATCGGCGCCGAGGTTGCGCGGGTGTTCGCGCGTGCGGGTGCCACGGTTTACCTGCTTGCGCGCGATGCCGGCGAACTCGAAGCCCGCCGGGCCGAGATAGAAGCGGAGGGCGGGGCGGCCATATCCGTCCCGGCCGACCTCAGCCGTCCGGAAGGCATGGCGGCGCTGCAGGAGGCGATCGTGAATGGCGGTGGGCGGCTTGACGTGCTCGTTCTCAATGCGGCGTTGCTTGGCGACCTGAAACCTCTTCCGGACCTGGAGGATGCTGTCTGGGATACGGTCATCGACCTCAATCTCAATGCGGCCTTCAGGCTTTTGACGGCGCTGCATCCGCTGCTGTCCGCGTCCGGTGCCGGGCGGTGTATCTTTGTTACCTCCGGTGCGGCGCGCGGCGCGCATGCGGACTGGAGCGGCTATGCGGCAAGCAAGGCCGGACTTGAGGCGATGATGCGGCTCTATGCGGCGGAAAACCACAAGCTCGGGGTCCGGGCCAATGCGGTCGATCCCGGCGCGATGCGCACAGACATGCGGGCGGCGGCTTTCCCGGACGAGGATCCCCGGTCCGTGGTGCCGGTTGAGGCAGCGGGGCCGGTTTTCCTCCGGCTTGCGGTTCCTGATTGCTCCTTCTCCGGAGCCGTCATACCCGTGCTTGACACGGCCGAGGCCGCGGAATGAGAGAGGCGCGCGCCGAAACGGGGCCGGTCCCGGCGGTATCGGGCTGGGTCGAACGGTTTGCCGAGCTGGTGCCGAAAGACGTGGAAGTCCTTGATGTCGCATGCGGTGCGGGACGTCACGGCCGGTTCTTTCGCCGCCGAGGAAACCCGGTTGTCATGCTGGACCGGAACATCGCGCCCGTCGCCGATATGGCCGCCGACCCGGAGGTTCAGCTTGTCGCGTTCGATCTGGAAGCGGGACGGCCGTGGCCGCTTGCCGACCGGCGGTTCGGCTGTGTCGTCGTGACGAACTATCTGCACCGGCCGATCATACGGGACATTGTTGCCGCCGTTGCCCCGGGCGGCATGCTGATCTACGAGACCTTCGCCAGGGGCAACGAGGCTTTTGGCAAGCCAAGCAACCCTGACTTCCTGCTGCACAGTGAAGAGCTTCTGATTTTATGCAGGCCTGAACTCAGGGTTATTGCATTTGAAGATCTGACGGTGACCATCCCGAGGCCGGCTTGTGTCCAGCGGATCGCAGCCGTCAGAAACATGCCCGAGATCGCCGAGATCTAGCCTGAGCGCTGTCAGGCATGGCTGGGCGGCAATGGAAATGCATGATTGAAAAACGCGCAAAAGCCTTACGAGGCGTTGCGGGAGGCTATCTTGTCACATACGCTCTGGTGCTGCGTTGTATAAAGGAATCAGCGTCTAAAATAGCGCTGACGAAACGCGGCGGTACCGGGTCCGGGTGGCGGCTGGAACCGGAACGAAAGGAAACAGGGGTTGGCTTGGAATTATGTCGGACGATGAAAAATCATCGTCGACCGTCCATAGCCAAGGCGCATGGCAACGCCGAGGGAGGGGAACATGATATTGAATTTTCAACCGGACAGACGTTTCGCGCAAATGGAACCGCTGTCTTCCGTGTTGCGGGATCTGAGAGTCTATTGGGATTTCTCCCGGGCGCAGCTCACGCTTCCGCTGTCCGAGAACCTGTTTATCTCCGATCTTGTCGACGAAATGCCTCATGTCCTGCTCGTCTATGGAGAAAAATCCAGATTCCAGGTTGAATTCGCGGGAGATACCGCGGCCGACTTGCTGGGCGGAACGCCGATTGGCGCGACCACAGAGGCCGGCGGCGGGTTGCCTGACGAATTGACGCGCTGCATCCTTGCGGCGGCAAAGAGCGGGGAGCCGGCTCCGGGGGGCATGGACGGCATGCAGATTCTCTGCCTGCCGTTCTGCGGAGAATTCGACGATGTCAATGTCGTTCTCGTCGGGCTGGTTGCCGCCGCCAACCTGGAATCCCGTACCGGCGGAACGGTCGTCTCACTCGTTCGCTAAGGCGCCGGTCACCCGGCCCTGATTTTCAGGGTTGCTGGAACGGGATCAGATCTTCCCGTGGCATTGTTTGAATTTCTTTCCCGATCCACAGGGGCAGATCGAATTCCTGGGGACCTTGCCCCAGGTTGACGGATCTTGCGGATCGATACTGACTGCGCTCTGCCGGGAGCGGACCATGGTTTCCCCGTCCGCCATGCCATCCCCGGCACCATCATCCGAAGAAAGTGCCGGATCTTCCCGGCCTTCATGCATTTCCCGTGCTGCCCGCTCCGCCGCCATGCGGGCTTCCATCTCCTCGGGCGTTGCCTGGACCCGGATCTCGAGATGGGAGAGCACGCCGCAAACGGTCTCGCGCAGGCCGGTCAGCATGCCGTCGAACAGGTTGAAGGCTTCGCGCTTGTATTCGTTCAGCGGGTCCTTCTGGGCATAGGCACGCAGATTGATGCCCTGACGCAGGTGATCCAGTGACAGAAGATGTTCTTTCCACTGCTGATCCAGGATCTGCAACAGCAGGCTCTTTTCCGCCATGCGCAGGACTTCGGGGCCGTAATTCGCGGCTTTTTCAGCCATCGCACGGTCCGACGCCTTGGTGATCCGCTCCAGGATCTCCTGATCCGCGATACCTTCCTCGGCCGCCCATTCCGCGACCGGCAGGTCAAGGGCGAGCAGACGCAGGCATTCCTCATGCAGGGCGGGGATGTCCCACTGCTCGGAATAAGCGCCTTCCGGGATGCAGCGGGAGACCACGTTCTCGATCACCTCGTGCCGCATGTCCGCGACCGTTGCGGCGATTTCCGACGCGCGCATGATGTCCTTGCGCTGCTCGAAGATCACCTTGCGCTGATCGTTCATGACATCGTCGTATTTCAGCAGCTGCTTACGAATGTCGAAGTTACGGGCCTCGACCTTCTGCTGTGCTTTTTCGAGCGCCTTGTTGATCCAGCTATGGACGATGGCCTCGCCCTTCTCCAGACCGAGACGTTGCAGCATGCCGTCCATGCGCTCGGAGCCGAAGATCCGCATCAGATCGTCTTCGAGCGACAGGAAGAATTTGGACGCCCCCGGGTCACCCTGGCGGCCGGACCGGCCACGGAGCTGATTGTCGATACGGCGGCTTTCATGCCGCTCGGTGCCGATGACGTAAAGGCCGCCGGCTTCCAGCACCTGTTTCTTCGCTACCTCGATCTCGGCACGCAGGGCCTCGATCTTGGCCGGATCGGCGTCCTCGCCGAGTTCCAGGGCGATGCGCATGTCGGCATTGCCGCCGAGCTGGATGTCGGTACCGCGGCCCGCCATGTTCGTGGCGATGGTGATCGCGCCGGGCTGACCGGCCTGGGCGACGATCGTCGCTTCCTGCTCATGGAAGCGCGCGTTCAGGACCTTGTGCTCGATCCGGCGCTTGTTCATCAGGCCGGAGAGCAGTTCGGACTTCTCGATGGAAACCGTGCCGACCAGCACCGGCTGACCTTTTTCGCGGCATTCCGCGATGGTGTCGATGATGGCGTCCCACTTCTCCTCGGCCGTGCGATAGACCTCGTCGTCATGATCCTTACGCGCGATCGGAACGTTGGTCGGCATCTCGACGACTTCGAGATTGTAAATTTCGGCGAACTCGGCCGCTTCGGTCATGGCCGTGCCGGTCATGCCGCCCAGCTTCGGATAGAGCCGGAAATAATTCTGGAAGGTGATCGAGGCCAGGGTCTGGTTCTCGTTCTGGATGGTGACGCCTTCCTTGGCTTCGAGCGCCTGGTGCAGGCCCTCGGAATAACGCCGTCCTTCCATCGCCCGTCCGGTGAACTCGTCAATGATGACAACCTTGTCGTCCTTGACGATGTAATCCGTATCCTTGGCGAAGAGATGGTGCGCGCGGAGCGCCTGGTTGGCGTGGTGCACCAGCGAGATGTTGTTGATGTCGTAGAGACCGCCTTCTTCCAGCATGCCGGCTTCGCTCAGCAGCGCTTCGATATGCTCCTGACCGGCTTCGGTGAAGGCCACCGTGCGCTGCTTTTCGTCCTTTTCGTAATCTTCCGGAACCAGCCCGGGGATCACGGCATTCATGGCGGTGTATGTCGCGGAGCTGTCCTCGGCCGGGCCGGAGATGATCAGCGGGGTCCGCGCCTCATCGACCAGGATCGAGTCGACTTCATCGACGATGGCGAAATTGAAGTCGCGCTGGACCATGTCTTCCAGCCGGAACTTCATGTTGTCGCGCAGATAGTCGAAGCCGAATTCGTTGTTGGTGCCGTAGGTCACATCGGACGCGTAGGCGGCCTTGCGCTCGGCATCGGTCAGTCCATGTACGATGCAGCCGGTCGACAGACCGAGGAAATTGTAGACCTGGCTCATCCAGCCGGCGTCGCGTTTGGCCAGATAGTCGTTCACGGTGACAACGTGGACGCCCTTGCCCTCGATGGCGTTCAGATAGACGGCGAGAGTGGCGACAAGGGTCTTGCCCTCACCGGTCTTCATCTCCGCGATCCGGCCCTGATGCAGCACCAGGCCGCCGAGCAGCTGAACATCGAAATGCCTCTGGCCGAGCGCCCGCTTTGCCGCTTCGCGCACGGTTGCGAAAGCCTCGGGCAGAATGTCGTCGAGACTTTCCCCGTCTTTCAGGCGCTGCCGGAATGCGTCGGTCTTGCCTGCAAGGGCCGTATCGTCGAGCGCCGAAATTTCGGGCTCCAGCGCGTTGATCGCATCGACGGTTTTTTGCAGGCGTTTGAGTATCCGCTCGTTTTCCGAGCCGAAGATGGCCTTGGCGAGTGCGCCGAACATGCCGACCTCTGATATGGAAACGGGTGCCCGGCTATAGACCGGGTAGCTGACAGATAGGCGGATGCGGGAACGCTGTCAACGCAGGCGGCTTGGTGAGCTTGCTGACATGTCGTGCTTCGTCATGGACCTGACGGCTGCCGATAGTGAGAGGGCAGATTCCGATTACAAGATTCCCGGTCATGTACTAGCACTGTTCTAAAGCGTTTTAGAGCGATGGGGAGCGGGACCGATGAGACTTACGGATTGCCACAATTTTCATGATTTCCGGGAGCTGGCGCGCCGGCGTCTGCCCGGTCCGATCTTCAACTATATCGACGGCGCGGCCGACGACGAGGTGACCTACCGGCGTAATACGGAAAGTTTCGAGGCCTGCGATCTGGTGCCGAACATCCTGCGCGGGGTGGAGGATGTCGATATGTCGGTGACGGTCATGGGGCAGAAGCTCGCCATGCCGATCTATTGCTCGCCGACGGCCCTGCAGCGGCTTTTCCATCATGACGGCGAGCGGGCCGTGGCTGCTGCGGCGGCGAAGTTCGGGACCATGTTCGGGGTTTCCTCCCTCGGTACGGTCAGCCTTGAGGAGCTGCGGCGCAAGCACGACAACCCGCAATGCTACCAGTTCTACTTCCACAAGGACCGGGGCCTGAACAAGGCGATGATGGAGCGGGCCAAGGAAGCCGGGGTCAATGTCATGATGCTGACTGTGGACAGCATCACCGGCGGCAACCGGGAGCGCGATCTCAGGACCGGTTTCTCAATCCCGTTCCGCCTGACCCCCGGCGGCATGCTGCAATTCGCGCTGAAGCCGCTGTGGGGCATCAACTATCTGACCCATGAGGGCTTCAAATTGCCGCAGCTCGACGAGCATGTCGATATGGGCGGCGGGGCGATGTCCATCGGGCGCTATTTCACGGAGATGCTCGATCCCTCGATGACCTGGGACGATGTCGCCAAGATGGTCGAGCTCTGGGACGGACAGTTCTGCCTGAAGGGCGTGATGTCGGTCGAGGATGCCAAGCGCGCGGTCGATATCGGCTGTACCGGTATCGTGATCTCGAACCATGGCGGTCGGCAGCTTGACGGCTCGCGCTCTTCCTTCGACCAGCTCGACGCCATCGTGCAGGCGGTCGGTGACCGGATCGATGTCATCATGGATAGCGGCGTGCAGCGTGGCACCCATGTCCTGAAGGCACTTTCGCTCGGCGCCAAGGCGGTGGGCGGCGGACGCTTCTATCTCTATCCGCTTGCGGCAGCCGGACAACCTGGTGTCGAGCGGGCTCTCACCCTGATGAAGGCGGAAATAGAGCGTGGCATGCGGCTGATGGGCTGCAGCAGCGTCAAGGATCTGACACGGAATTCCGTGGCGTTTCGCTGATATCCCCCGGTCGCGCCGTGTTTCCTGTTCTGGTCCGGCGAAGGCGCTCCGCTGCCATGAATCGCGAGGCGCCGCCGAGTGTTCGCGGTATGGGTGTGAATTAAGCTGCAATACGTGATATATTAGGTCTTCATTTTAATGAAAACGGATGTCTGGAGATAATTCGAAATTACAATTAATTTACATTAAAATTCGTTAATGCACGCGATGCATTGCCTAGAAAGGGTGAGCGCATGATTGATCGGATCACCGGGTACACGTCCGGGGTGATCGCGCCGACAGCAGCGCGGAGAAGCCGCCAGGTTGCTGGAGAGGCGCTTAATCAGAGAGTTGTGCAGCGCCGTGAAGAACGGCGTGACGAGAATGGTGCGGGTAATCAATCCTCTCATCACGATCAAAAACAGTCCCAGAATGATGACGATAGCGTTGATGTGCGCCTCTCCAATGCGCCGGCCAATACGCCGGTACGGCCGCCGTCCCGCTCGCCCTATGGGGCAAATGCCTATGCGAATGCAACGCTCCCATCCTCTTCGTCCAGCTCTGACGATGTGCTGATTTCCCGGTCCACGGCGGTCCTGTTGACGGAAGATCTCAGCAGCCTGATCCGCCGCGCTGTCAGCAATGTCGGGTTGCTTGTGCATGGCCTGATGCAGGTTCCGGACAATGCCGCCCATGACGTCGAGCGGCGCTTTCATATCGCCGCGCTGAGTGCGGTGCGGCTCGGACGGGAACGCTATCTCCGGAAAACAGGCAGTGCGAACAACAACCCGCTCGGTCTCGCGTTCGAGAATATTTCCGTGCGCTATGACGGGTTGCGCGGCACGGCGGCGATCGAGATCGGGGCGGCCGATTTTCTGGACCGTATAGACATGCAGGCAACCGGTGTCGTGTTCGACGTGCGCGGTAACGGGGCTGTGTATGATGCGCGGCCGGGAATTTTCGTCGATACCGGCAATCACGGCGCGGCCATCGCCAACAGGATTATCGAGACCGTCCGGCGGGATCTGCCGCATTTCGGCGGCAGCGAGGACACCGAAGGCGCCATCGTGCTGATCCGGGCGGATAACAGCGATTTCTCCGACCATCGCGCGCCGGCGGAATGGTTGCGTTTCGATCTTATCCTGCCGTTCCGCAAGCCCTGATATCCAGCCACGCTCCCCGCGAATTTGTCATACTGCAGGCCGCAAACGCGTCTTGCCGCTCTCTAGTCGATCTGATAGGGCTGCTCGTCGCGCGGAAGCCGGGCTCCCGTGTCATTCTTCAGAACAAATCGCGGGCCGAAGGTCCGGTGAAAGGCGCTTCCATGAAACATTCCCGCTTCCGGCCTGAACTGTGCGTCCCGGCCTTGCGCGTCTCGCTGACGGCGATGCTTCCCGTACTGGCCCTGGGGATGACTCTGGCCCTTCCGGCGGCTGCGCAGACCACAAGCGCCACGCCCGAGACCAAGCCGGCCGCGCAGGCCGCGATCGATCCGGCAACCACCGTCGTCGCCACCGTCGACGGGGAGAAGATCTACCTTTCGGAAATTCTTCTGCAGATCCAGCAGCTCCCGCAGCAATATCAGCAGGCGCCGATGGAGCAGATCTATCCGCCGATGCTGGATCGGGTCATCGATTCCCGGCTGATCGCCAAGGCGGCGCGCGAAGCTGGCATTCAGGACCGCGCGGACGTCAAGGAACGGGTCGAGCAGGCTGAATCCGGCATCATCTCAGAGGTCTACATGACCGAAAAGGTGAAGGAGACGGTGGGCGAAGACGCACTGCGCAAGCGCTATGAAGAGAGCATCAAGGACAGCGCGGAGCAGGGTGAGGAAGTCAAGGCCCGGCACATTCTGGTTGCCAGCGAAGAAGACGCGAAAGCGATTATCGAAGAGCTGAAGAAGGGCGCCGATTTCGCCAAGCTCGCAGCGGAAAAATCCACGGGGCCGTCCGGCACCAGCGGCGGCGATCTCGGTTACTTCACCGCCGATGCCATGGTCCCCGAATTCTCCGAGGCCGCCTTTGCCCTGAAGCCGGGTGAAATCACCGAGGCGCCGGTACAGACCCAGTTCGGCTGGCATGTCATCAAGGTCGAGGACCGGCGCGCCGTGCAGCCGCCGAGCTTCGAGCAGATGCAGCCGCAGCTGGCGCAGGAAATGACCCGTGAAATCCTGACGAAGGCTATCGAGGAACTCCGGGCCGGCGTTGACATCAAGCGCTATGGGCCGGATGGCTCCGCGCTTCAGACAAAGTAGTTTTCATCGACATCGTTTCCTTGGGATTCCGATCATGACCGACCAGGTTTCGCCGCTCGCTCCGGACAGCTTTCCAACCCTTCCGGCGATTGCCGGCGTGCGTACAGCCACGGTTTCGTCCGGGATCAAATACAAGAACCGTGACGACGTGCTGGTGGCCGAGCTTGCGCCGGGCACCACCGTCGCCGGTACGTTGACGCGCTCGACCACACCGGGCGCGCCCGTGACCTGGTGCCGGGAAATCCTGGCCCGGGGCAGCGGCCGCGGGCTCGTCGTCAATGCCGGGAATGCGAATGTTTTCACCGGCGCCATCGGCGATGCCTCGGTGCGGGAAACCGCATCGGCGGCGGCGGGTGTTCTCGGCTGCGCACCGGACGAGGTTTTCATCGCCTCGACGGGTGTGATCGGCGAGATCCTGCCGCACGACAAGATCATCGCCAAACTGCCGGACGCAAAAGCAAAGCTGACGGAAAATGGCTGGGATGCGGCGGCGGGCGCGATCCGGACGACGGATACCTTCGCGAAGGGCGCCAGTGCCACGGCCCAGATAGGCGGCAAGACCGTGACCATAGCCGGTATCGCGAAGGGTTCCGGCATGGTGCAGCCGAACATGGCGACGATGCTGAGCTTCGTGTTCACCGATGCGGCGATCCCGGCGGCGATCCTGCAGGAAGTGCTTTCCCCGGCGATCGACCGGACCTTCAACTCCATCACCGTCGATAGCGATACCTCGACCAGCGACACCCTGTTGCTGTTCGCGACCGGGGCCGCCGGCAACGCGGCTCCTGCTTCGGTGTCGGATCCGGCTCTCGACGGTTTCAAGCAGGCTTTGGAAACAGTCCTGCGGGAGCTTGCCCTTCTCGTTGTGCGTGACGGCGAGGGCGCGCAGAAGCTGATCGAGGTCCGGGTGACCGGCGCCGTGTCAGATGACTCCGCCCGCAAGATCGCTCTTTCGATTGCCAATTCACCGCTTGTGAAAACAGCGATCGCGGGTGAAGACGCGAACTGGGGGCGGGTGGTCATGGCGGTCGGCAAGTCCGAGCAGCCGATCGATGTCTCCCGGATCAGCATCGGCTTCGGCGGGGTGGATATTGCCGTCGATGGTAAGCGGAACCCGGATTATGACGAAGCGCCGGTGGCTGCCCATCTGAAGGGGCAGGAAATCGGCATCGACGTTAATGTCGGTACCGGAGACGGAAAAGCCACCGTCTGGACCTGCGATCTGACCCACGGCTATATCAGCATCAACGCGGATTATCGCAGCTAGGGTTCCCCGCGATGGAACGTGTGACGACGGAACGGCTGGCCTTCCGGGCACCGGAGCTGGCGGATGGCGATGCGCTTTATACGCTGATGAACGATTTCGGCATCGTCAAATATCTGACGTCGGTGCCGTGGCCCTATACGCGGCCGGATGCGGATACCTATATCGAACGGGCGCGGACCGGACGTGCGGAGGAGAAGGGGCTTTACTACCTGATCCTCGACCGGGTGACGAAGGAGCCTGTCGGCACCATCGACCTGCGCTTCGATCCGGATGAGGCCGCTCATTTCGGCTATTGGCTTGCCACTCCGGTCTGGGGGCGGGGCTATGCCAGCGAAGCGCTTGCGGCCCTGCTTGATTTCGGCTTCGGGGTGCTCGGGCTGAGGCGGATCTGGGGGGCGGCGATGCCGGAAAACCCTGCCTCGATCCGGGTGATGGAGAAATGCGGGCTTGCCCATGCCGGCACGATGCGTGTGAAGCGCCCGAATTTCGGTGATGAGGTTGATATGATGCAACTCGACATGCTGCGTTCCGACTGGCAGGCGCGCGGCGGGAAGGTTGTGCCGGTATGAGTGACGCCACAGCGAAACCGATTGTCATGGTGGTTGCCGTCGGCCTGATCGATGCGGACGGGCGTGTGCTTCTGGCGCAGCGGCCGGAAGGCAAGTCCATGGCCGGGCTCTGGGAGTTCCCCGGAGGCAAGGTCGATCCGGGGGAAAGCCCGGAGGACGCGCTGATCAGGGAGCTGCAGGAAGAACTCGGCATCGACACGAAGGAGAGCTGCCTTGCGCCCTTCACCTTCGCGTCGCACGCCTATGAGGATTTCCACCTGCTGATGCCGCTTTATCTCTGCCGCCGCTGGTGGGGAGATATCGTGCCGCAGGAAGGGCAGGCGGTCAAATGGGTGCGCCCGATGCGTCTGAAGGACTACCCGATGCCGCCCGCCGATGTGCCCCTGGTGGCGATGCTGCAGGATTATCTCTGAGCCAAATCAGCCGCGCCCGACGAAAGGCATCTTGGTCGCCATCACGGTCATGAACTGGACGTTCGCGTCGAGCGGCATGCGGGCGATATGCACCGCCGAGCTGGCCACATGTTCCACATCCATGCGCGGCTCGATCATCATCGAGCCGTTTGCCTGCGGCACGCCCTCGCCCTTGACCATGCGCTCGGTCATCGGCGTCACCGCGTTGCCGATATCGATCTGGCTGCAGACGATGTCGAAGGCGCGGCCGTCGAGGGAGATCGATTTCGTCAGCCCGGTGATGGCATGCTTGGTTGAGGTGTAGGGCGCGGAATTCGGCCGTGGCGTATGCGCCGAGATCGAGCCGTTATTGATGATCCGCCCGCCCTGGGGCTTCTGCGCCTTCATCATCGCCATGGCGCGCTGGGCGCATAGGAACGAGCCGGTCAGATTGACATCGACCACGGCCTGCCACTGCTCGGCCGTCAGCTCATCCATCGGGATCGCCGGTGTGCCCATGCCGGCATTGTTGAACAGCAGGTCGAGCCTGCCGAATGTCTTCTTCAGCGCATCGAACAATGCGTCGACCTGGGCAACCTTGCCGATATCGGTGGGCACCGCGAGCATGGCGCCGCCGCCTGAATGGGCCATGGCGGCTGTTTCCTCAAGCGGTTCCAGCCGGCGTCCGGCCAGGACGACATTGTAGCCTTCTTTCTGGAATGCCAGCGCGACCGCGCGTCCGACCCCTGTTCCGGCCCCGGTTACGAGTGCGGTTTTTCCGTTCCCCGACATGACTTCCTCCCGTCATTTTCGTTTGAGAGCGGGAGTGTGTCGCGCGCGCGACGGCTTGGCACGCGGAAAAATGCAAAGGCTGTCGTGTCAGCCGGGATCGGGTTTCCGTTCGTCGGCGGGGATCTCCGGCAGGAAGGGGCTGATCAGGAGGCCTGGATCCTGTGTCTCTGTGCCGGTCGCATTTACGTTTGCGTCCCGGTAGAGCCGGTTGCGGGTGTCGTTCAGCTTCATGGCGAGATAGTTTCCGTCCGCCCGGGTCATCTCCAGCTGCCGGTTTTTCAGCGCGACCTCGATATTGTGAACTTCCTCGATAGAAGCCTTCGTTGCTGGCAGTTTCTCGAGTTTTTCGACCGTCTCCTTGATCCAGTCGATGGATTTCTGCCTTGTCTGCTGCGCTTCGAGCACAAGAACCGAAAGGCGGTCGAGGATATACTCGACCTGTTCCGTCTTCTGGTCGCCGCAGTAGGGGATCAGTTTTTTCAGATAGTCGAAATCCTCCTGCTTCAGCTCGTAGAGTTTTTTCCTGAAGTAGGTGAATTCCAGATTCTCGACCGCCATGCCGCCTTTCAGACGGGCCAGGATGTTGATCGGCGCATTACCGCCCGGAATCTTTGAGCAGTCAGCGTCATTGACGTCTTTCGGGGGCTCTGCCGGCGGCGTTTGCTGCGCCTCTGCCGGCGGCAGCACGAAAAGCTGGAGCGCCAGCGCGCCCAGAATCGCGAGGACCGTCATCCGGGCCGATTTCCCGTAGCTGGTCATTGGAACATCACCCTTTCTGACGTCCGAATTGCTTTTTGCATGCCATCGATACCACACTCAGGGTGTCGCAGCTTCTCGCGGCAATGCAACCTTCATGCCCGGAGTATCCCCGATGAGCGTTCCCGCTTCCGTCACCGCATTCGAGCGGACCTATGAGACATGGCATTCGGAAAAGCCTGCGGCAACCGGCCCGCGCGGTGCCGTGGCCTCCCAGAATGTCGAAGCGGCCGCCGTCGGACAGGCAATTCTCAAGGATGGCGGCAATGCCATGGACGCGGCCATCGGCACGGCTTTCGCCCTGACCGTGGCCGAGCCCTGGATGAGCGGCCTTGGCGGCGGCGGTTACATCACGCTTTATTCGGCGAAGGAAAAGGCGGTCCGCGTCGTCGATTTCGCCATGAAGTCCGCCAAGGGGCTGAACCCGGCGGACTATCCGCTGGCGGAAGGCACGGGCGCGGACCTGTTTGGCTGGCCTGCCGTGGTGGACGACCGGAACGTGAACGGTCCGTACTCGATCGCCGTGCCGGGCACGGTTGCCGGTTATGCGCTGGCGATGGAGAAATACGGCACGAAAAGTCTCGCCGATGTCATCGCGCCTGCCGCCGCCCTGGCGCGGCGCGGCCATCGCGTCACCTGGTGGACCATGCTGATGTGCGGCGCCGACATGCCGGCGCTGCAGAAAAGCCCGGCGACGGCGGAAACCTGGCTGCCGGGCGGTTTTCCTCCGGCAATGGGTGCGGACCCGGAGCCGAAATTCCTGAAACTCGGCAAGCTCGCCGACACGCTGGATGAGCTTGCCCGGGACGGGGCGGAGAGCTTTTATCGCGGTGCCATCGGGGAACGGATCGCGAAGGATGCCGAGCGTCTGGGCTCTTCCGTCCGGATGGCGGATCTGGAGGCCTATGAGGCGGAAATCCAGGAGCCGCTGTCGATGACGCGCGGCGAGGCGACCTATCATGTGCCGGGCGGCCTGACCGCCGGGCCGAGCTTTGCCGATGCGCTGAAGGATCTGCCGGCCTTCTCCGGCGCGGCGCCGGACGCGCAGACTTACGCCGCCTATGCCCGCACCCTGAAGGCCGCCTACGAATACCGGATGGCAAATCTGGGGCATGCCGGCGACCATGGCGACCGGAGCTGCACCAGCCACATCGCCGCCGCCGATGCCGAAGGCAATATTGTCATGATCACGACGACCTTGCTGTCCCGCTTCGGCAGCCGGGTGCTGTTCCCGGAAACCGGCATCATGATGAATAACGGGATCAACTGGTTCGATCCGCGCCCGGGCCGTCCGAATTCGCTGAAGCCGGACACCAAGCCGCTCTGCAACATGGTTCCCGCGGTGGTGACGAAGGACGGCAAGCCCTGGTTCGGTTTCGGTGCTTCCGGCGGCCGCAAGATCATGCCGGCCGTCTACCAGCTCTGCTCCTTCATGAACGATTTCGGCATGGATATGCAGACCGCCCTGAACATGCCGCGTGTTGATCTGAGCGCAATCGACACAATCTATGCCGATGCCCGCTTCGATGCGGAGATCATGGCTGCCCTGAAGGCAGTGGCCCCGACCGAGAGCTGGCCGGCGACCACCTACCCGATCATGTATGCCTGCCCGCTCGGGGCGATGGTTTCCGAAAGCGGGGTAACGGCGTCGGCGCATCCGACGACGCCGCTGTCGGCAGCACTCGCGGTCTAGCCTAAAGCGCCGCGATCAGGCTGAATGCAATGATTGCGGCGCGGATTTCTGTGCCCGCGTGAGCCGGGGATAGAACATGGCTGGACGGGTGGCGAGGCAACGTCTGCTGGTAGCGGAACGGCAGGGGCTGAAACTGGCGGTACTCTGCCGGACTGCGGCTGTGGCGTTCGGCATGCTCTGGCTGACGGTCGGTTGGAACCTCGCTGGGTTCTCACCCAGCCCGCTGGCTATGACGGCGCTCGCCCTGTTCGGTGTGATCGGCATTGCCAGCTATACGGTGATCGGCACACGGTACGAGCGGTGGTGGCTGAAATATGCCCTGTACGCGATCGACATCCTTGCGGTCTGTGCCGTCTTCGTCGTCATCCCGGTCAGCCGGTTTGCGCCGGAACTGCCGCAGGTGCTCGCCTTCCGGGCCTTCGGCGTCCATTACCTGTTCCCGCTGGTCGCCATGGCGTGCCTGACCCTGTCCTGGCGTCTGGTCGCCTGGTCCGGGCTGGCTGCCGTTGCCGGCTGGTGGGCCGCCTTCGGTCTTGCCATTGCCGACATGCAGCAGCGGCTTTCCTGGCGCGACCTGCCGCCCGAGCCGACGGCAGAGGAATATCTGAAAGTGTTCCTCTCCCCGGATTTTGTCGGCTACGGCACCCGGCTCCAGGAAACCATCCTGTTGATGATCGCCGCTCTTGTCCTTGCCCTTGCGGTCTACCGTGCGCGCTGCGTGTTCGTGGCCCAGGTGGAAGCCGAGCAGGCACGGGAGCGGGCGGTCCGGACCTTCGGCCGGTTCGTGCCGGAAACCATCGCCGACCGGCTTGCCTCGGACCGGGATGCGCTGGCGCCGCAGGTCCGGCATGGTGTCGCGCTGGTGCTCGATATCGAGAATTTCACGGCCTATGCGGACGGCCGCGCGCCGGAGGAGGTGATCGCCACCCTTGGTGCCTTCCTCGCCCGCTCCGCCGAGGCGATCTCGAACCGTGAAGGGGTGGTGATCAGCTTCACTGGAGACGGTCTGCTCGCCGCCTTCAACACACCGCTGGAAATCCGCCAGCCCGAACGGGCCGCACTGGATGCCGCCTCGGATCTCCTGAAATGCGCCCGCGAGTCTGGCTTTCAGGTCCGCGTCGGCCTCGCGGCAGGCCAGATCGCCTCGGGCCGTGTCGGCTCCGAACGGCGGCAGGCTTTCACGATCTACGGCGACACGGTGAACCGGGCGGCCCGGCTGGAAGTGCTGGCAAAGGATGTCGGCGCGTCGGTGCTCGCGGATGCCGGGGTGGCGGGGAAAGCAAAACCGGACGATCTGCTGAAGCCGCTCGGCGAGCAAAAGATCCGCGGGTTTGAAGCGCCGCTGGCGGTCTGGTCGAAAGAGATGACAGCTTTGCCGGGAGTATAAGCATCTCCCCCACACGTGTTTCCCGGACGTGATCCGGGACCTTTCGACGTAGGGAGCGCCTTATGATCACAAAGGTCCCGGATCAAGTCCGGGAAAACAGTTTCTGTTGAGGATGGTCCGGAAGAACGGGCGCGGTTTAGCCGTTCCTGCAAACGTCATTCTTTAGCACTCATCCCCTCCACCTTAGACGTCATCCCCATGCAAATGGGGACCCAGGGATGGCGGGCGGTGCTTTACGATCTCTGGGTCCCTGCGTGCGCAGGGATGACGGTTTTCTAGGTTGGGCTTCTCTGGAGGCACCCGTTACCCCAGCCCCGGTCCCACGAACGGCGCCCCGAAACTCTCCGTCGTATAGCGGAACACCCGCAGGCTGTCGGACCAGTGATCCATCGGCAGCCCGGCCTTGCGCTTCAGGTTGCGGATGAAATCCTCCGCTTTCGGCAGGCCCTCCCAGACGCTCGGCAGGAACAGGCCGCGTTTGTTGCCTTCCTGCATGATCAACCCGTCCACATCCGGCCGGGCCTTGGACACCAGATCCTTCTCGCTGTTGAAGGGCAGGGCGTGCGGGGTGGAGAGGATGGAGATGTGCAGGTCTGCCGTTGCCAGCTCCTCTGCCGTCAGCGGCGGGAAGCGGGGATCGCCGAAACCGGCCTTGTAGGCATTGGTGATGACGTCGAGCAGCAGTGGCTGATGCGCGATCACGCTGCCGATGCAGCCGCGCAGCTTGCCCTTGATATTCACCGTGACGAAGCTGGCCCGCATGGCCGTCAGGCAGGGCGACAGGTTCGTGCCCAGTTGCGCGTCCGGCGGGCGGCCATGCTCGGCGCCGAAGCGCAGGGCGAAGCGGGCGGCCTCGATCATCTGCTCCCGGTCCGCGTCAGGAATGCGCGCGCTCCCGGCATATTCCATCGCCGCCGCGCCATAGCCGACCACCCGGTCCTTCGCCCCGTGCGTGTCGCCTGAATTGCGGGTGTCGAGCGCCGTCACCCGCATGTCCCGCCGCCGGGCGAGGCTGAGCGCGCCTGCAATGGCCCGGTGCCCGCAGGCGCCTTTGCCGTCGAGCGCTTCCAGCTTCATCAGCTCAATACGCTGCATGGTGGCGCGGTCGAGCGTGCGTGCGCTGTCGTAATCGAGGAAATGGGAGAGATCGGAGGAGACGGAAATCAGCGTTTCCGGCCCGCCCCAGACCGCGTCGAGCGCCTGCGCCACCTGCCCCGCCCCGGCATCGCCGACAAGGATCGGTACGATCTCGAAATCACCCAGCACCTGCTGCAGGAAGGGCACATGCACCTCAAGGCTGTGCTCGCCCTCGAACACCCGGTTGGCAACCTGAAAACCGGGCAGGGCCAGAAGCGTGCGCAACGCATCCCAGGCAACCGGCACGGTGCCGAACGGTGTCGCCCAGGCATCGGCACTGGTCGTCGCCAGCCCCTTGAAGCCGACCCGGTGCGCCGGGCCGACGATTACCACGCGCTTGATGGTCTCGCGGCGTCTGGCGAGCGGCTTGAAGGCAGTCCCGGCGATGGGACCGGAAAAGACATAGCCAGCATGGGGCGCAATGATGATCTTCGCCTCCTGCACCGGCGTCTCCGCTGCGCCGGTGAGGCACTGCGTGACGATGTTTTCCAGCGCGCCCGGCTCGGCGGGGTAGAAGGCGCCAGCGACGTGGGGGGCGCGGAGAGCGGTGGTTTCAGTCGATCCCTGTTCCATAGGTCGAATATAGGGAGGGACCGGCACGAACGGGAGAGGTTATTACCGTTCAGGTATTGGGCGAGCACCCCGGCCTTCCGCGCCCTGCTTGAAGCGCATCGCATCATCCAAAACTGTGACCAACAAACCGCCACCCTAGAAAGGCGGCTCACGACCGTGCGCAATGCTGCAGGGGGATGTAATGAAGAGGGCTAGATCAGTTAATCCTCAATTCATCATCAGTTTTGTAATTGCTGATAGTAATGATGTTGTGTTTTATTTTAATTTCTTCTGTGTAAAATCCAAATTCTCTGCAGTGATTTCGAAAATTACTTTCTCTAGGGGAGAATTTTACTATTTCTTTTAATGTATAAAAAGAAGTGATTGAGTGTTCAGGTTTTTCATCAATGTGATTGTTGTGGTGGTTGAATATTTGGTTGGATGTGTGCAAATGCATAATTTGCTGATCGAGTATTTTATAAAATTCAGGATTAAATATTTGAATTTTATTTCTCATATTTTCTATGTTTATTATGGCTTGAGAGTTGTTAATGATTTTTGTTGTGTTTTTGTGCATAATTATAAAATTATCGACGGTTTTTTTGTCGAAATGAATAAGCATATCATCAAGATTGTTATCGTTATGATTGTTTGTTTTGTTTTCTTCATTTATATGTATGCTAAGTTTTTTGTTCGTTAGGTCATCAAAAACGTTAAAACAATAATTCATTTGATTTCTGATAGTGCAAAAATCTCTTATATAAGAGTGAATAAATCTTTGTTGTTCTTCGGTGTCTCTATCTCTTTTTCCTTTGGTAGATATCCAGTATGCACCAAATACACCGATCATAGCCCCAATTATTGTCGCAAAGGTCTTAACGTACCCAGCAATGCCGGTTCGAGCACTTTCGATCATCAATACCGCGATAAGAAAGGCGATAAAGACGGCGATAAAAATAGAAATAATATCTTCAGTGCGCATGATTTTCATCGCCCTATAGTTGCCGGTTTCGCGACTATCAGGCAAGTGTCGTTGGCGTGGCGATGTAATGCTCCGCTCCAGACAGGCAGATCTCAAGCATGCGCAACGGGATTTCGATCTCGTCGGCTATATCAACGGCCTGCCGGAAGGTGTCGATCTGCGATAAGTGATCAGCGGCGAGTTCGCGTGGTGCTGCCCGTTCCATGGCGGGCGCTCCTTGGCTCTCCAGCGCGCAAGGTTAGTTCCCGGCCGCTATCCAAGTATTTCGAAAGAGCTATCCCCCAACCAGATACTGCGCCAACAGCAGCGTCGCAGGCATGGTCACAAAGGACAGTGCCGTCTGGATTGTCACGATCCCGGCCATGGCCGGGGCGTCTCCGCCCATGGCGCGGGCGAGGGTGTAGGCACTTGCGGCGGCGGGGGAGGCGCCGAACAGCATGGCGGCCATGAACAGCTCCGGCTCCAGCCCGATGGCGAGACCGGTGAAGGCCATTGCCGCCGGGAACACCACCATCTTGCCGAAAACGCAGAGCATGGTTGCCTTGACGTCGGCGCTCATGGCCTGGATCCGGATATTGGCACCGACACAGAGCAGGACGATGGGCAGGGCGGCGGCGCCGAGAATCGCCGTCATGTCGGTGATGATAGGCACGGCGGACCAGCCGAGGAGATTGAACACCAGCCCGAGCCCGACCGCGAGCAGCAGCGGGTTGCGCGCCAGATCCCGGAACACCGAGATGAGCAGGTTGCCGTCATCCTTTTTCGCCAGTGCGGTTGCCATCAGGCAGACCACCACGACATTGGTGACCGGGATCAGCAGGGCGGTGACAAGCGCGGCGGTGCCGAGGATTTCGTGGCCGAAAACCTGCTCGCCCACCGCCAGTGCGATGAAGGTATTGTGCCGGGAACAGCCCTGCATGACGGAGGTCCAGAGCGGTTTTTCCGCCCGGAACAGGAAGAACAGCAGCAGCGAGAACAGCACCGCCGCGCCAAACCCGGCATAGACCGCGACCGCCAGCCCGCCCAGATGCACGCCGGAAAAATCGATGGAGGTGATCTTGTTGAACAGCAGGCACGGGAACAGCACCCAGTAGACCAGCTTGTCGTTCAGGTTCCAGAATTCCAGGCTCGGGATACCGCCCCGGCGCAGCAGGTGGCCGAGCACGATGAGCAGGAAGATCGGGGCGATGGGCAGGATCAGACTGGTGAACAAGAAACGGTCCCGGGTTTGGGGAAGCGGTTAAAATCGGGGCGGAGTACCTTTTTTATGGAGGGGGGTATTGTATATGATGTTTTTTGATTTCTTTTAATAGGAGAGGGTTTTTTTCTTTTATTTTTTTTGTTATTTTTGAAGATTCATTGCAATAAATTTCAAGAGATTTCATCATTATGAAGTATTGCTCAATGTATTCTGCTATTTCATGTTTTGAAAAAATTATTGAAAATTCAATGTAATCATTATGATTCATTATTCCAATATCTTTGTGTGAATCGTTAATGCTTTTTTGTCTGTCAAAATAATTAATTATATTATTCAAAACGCAATCATTAAAAATAGATATTTCTTTTCTGTAAGTAGAATTTATATCAGTGCAAAAAATATTATTGTGTAGTTTTATTATTTTATCTTTAACATTTTCTTCTTTGTTTTTGAATTTTTCTACTAAGTTGATGTAAATTTCAAAATGATCTATAATTTCTTTTGTGTGGTTGGTTGCTTCATAACATAAAATTTTAGCAATGTTTCTTTTTTTTTCTTCAATTTCCGCTTCGTGCTTCCACGCGGCGACGAGGTACGCAGCAAATGCTGCAAGACCACCTCCAAACAGCGCTGCTATCCAGGGAGGGATATGCTCAAGGTTATCGCTTAGAGCCGGATCCCGAAAAGCTGCCACTCCGACGGCGGCGCATAACGTAACGATCAATGTTATCGCACTGAAATACCATTTCATGATCGTCTTGATTTTCATCATATGATAGTTGCCGATTTTCTGGTTAAGCCACAAGCCCTGTCCCTAGAGGCCGTTGATCAGTGCTGTCGGGCGCCGTGACAGCCAACAGTATACCATCTGTAAGCACGCGGCCCGTTTGGTGGGAGGCGAGCAGTTGCCGGGGTCCCGGGTTTGGTGAAGCGGTTAAAATCGGGGCAGAGTATAGTGCCTTAAGAGTCCGGGAGCGAACCCGGCGAACGAGCAATGCTGGTGAGCGATATGGTCATGCAGGAAGCACCGGGTCTTGCCGAAAGCGCGCCTCCCGCGCTGAAGGGCAAGGGGCCGATTGTCGGGACGGAATACTGGAGCCTGCTGGATGACGGGCGGGTGCAGTGCGAGCTGTGCCCGCGGTATTGCAAGCTGAAGGAAGGCGCGCGCGGGCTGT
>NZ_CAXBDC010000004.1:0-83078 GCF_963974195.1 uncultured Nisaea sp. | reverse complement strand
TGATCGGGCTGTCTTCGGAGCCGGTAACATCGTTGGCCACCAGGGTCGGCGCGTCTGCCACGGCAGCGACGGTGACAGTGAGGCTGTCTGTCGTCGTCGCCGTGTCGCCGTTTGCTTCTGTCGTTGTCGCGGTGACTGTGAGATCAATGGCGCCGGAGAAGTCTTCCGGCGGTGTGATCGTGAGACCCGCCAGCTGGCCCGGCGTCAGCGTGACACTGCCGTCGGCATTGACGGTGCCGGCGGAGAGCACCGCGCCTTCAGGAATGTTGGTGATCGTCAGGGAGACGGATTCCGAGTCATCGGTGACCGATGCCGACAGATCCAGCGCGATGGCGTTGTCTTCCAGCCCGGCTGCGTCGCTGACAGCCAGCACCGGTGCATCCGCAATCGCCGTTACCGTCACCGGCAGGCTGAGGCTCGTCTCGGCCGTGTCGCCATTCTCGTCGACAGACGTCGAGACGACGGTCAGGGCAATGTCGCCGGAGAAATTTTCCGGAGCGGTGATGGTCAGATCCACCAGCTGATCCGGTGTCAGGGTGACATTGCCATCGTCATTAACCGTGCCGGCGGAGAGAGTGGCACCGTCGGGAATGCCGGTGATCGTCACTGACACGGTCTCGGAACCATCCGCGTCGCTCGACGACGTCGAGATATCCAGCGCAATGGGACTGTCTTCTGTGCCGGAAGCCGGCCTCACCGTGAGCACAGGTGCGTCCGCAACCGCTTCGACGGTGACCGTCAGACTGTCGGTCGTGGTCGCCGTGTCGCCGTTCTCGTCGATGGAGCTCGCGGTGACCTCAAGTGCGAACTCTCCCGAGAAGTCGGCGGGTGGTGTAATCGTCAGACCATCGAGCTGATCGTCCGTCAGTGTCACGCTGCCATCCACATTGACGGTACCGGCTGACAGAACCGCGCCTTCCGGAATGCCGGTGATCGTCAGGGAGACGGATTCCGAGTCATCGGTAATCGACGTCGAGAGATCCAGCGTGATGGCGTTGTCTTCCAGCCCGGCTGCATCGCTGACAGCCAGCACCGGTGCATCCGCGATCGCCGTTACCGTCACCGGCAGGCTGAGGGCTGTCTCTGCGGTGTCGCCGTTCTCATCCGTGGCGATGGCCGTCACGGCGAGGACGATTTCGCCGGAGAAGTCCTCGGGCGGCGTGATCGTCAGGCCGCCAAGCTGGTCGCCCGTCAGCGTGACGCTGCCGTCGGCATTGACGGTGCCGGCGGAAAGAACTGCGCCGTCCGGAATGCCGGAGATGGTGATCTCCAGGCTCTCCGAGCCGTCGAGATCGGTCAGCCGGGCATCGAGATCCAGTGCGATAGGGCTGTCTTCTGTGCCGGAAGCCGGGGTTACAGCGAGCACAGGTGCATCCGCGACCGCTTCAACGGTGACCGTCAGGCTATCAGTCGTCGTTGCCGTGTTGCCGCTTTCGTCGATTGTTGTCGCCGTGACTGTGAGGTCTATGTCACCGGAGAAGTCCGCTGGCGGTGTGATTGTCAGACCATCGAGCTGATCCGGTGTCAATGTCCAGCTGCCGTCTGCGTTGGGCGTGCCCGCGGAGAGCACAGCCCCTTCCGGGATGCCGGAAATCGTCACAGAGGATGTGTCGTCGGAGACGGACAGGTTGAGCTCAATCGCCGTATCTTCCAGACCATCGGCATTGCTCGTGGTCAGATCAGGTGCCTGGAGCGAGCTCTCTCCGGCAATTCCTCCGCCCGGGGTGCCGCCGCTGTCTTCACCTGTTCCTGGACCGGAGGCGCTTCCACCGCTTCCCGATCCTGTAGTGCCTCTTTGTCTCGAGGACGAAGAAGTTCCCTGTTCTGATGGGGGGGCAGAATCCGGGCGCCCGAGAATGTTGCCATCCTGAAACTCTCGGGCTGTTGTTTGTTCCGTAGATGTTGCCGAAGCATCGGGGCTGTTGATCGACACGCCTTCGACAGAGGAAGATGCTGCCGCCGGGCGCCCCCCTGCAGTTCGTGGTGATGCAGAGCCAGACCGTCCCGCGCCGCCTTCCGCAAGATCCAGCGCATCCGGTCGGGATGCCCCTTCATCTTCGCGTTCCGAGCCCTTGGCGATTTGCTCCTTGTTCGAGCCGGTATGCAGAAGATCGTTCGTCCGCTGGCGGTCTTCCGCGTTCTCATCTCCCGGGAGAACTTTCCGTTCCAGGGCGTCAAGAGGGTTCTGCTTCAGATTGGTCGAAGCGGATGCGGATGCGCGTACGGGATCTTTTGCCATTGGGCTGTCTTTCTTTTCAGAGTATAGGGGCTGAAAAAATCAGTAACGTGTTGATGTATGGTCCTGATTTTTCAGCTACTCATCTTTCGCTCATAGCTTGATCAATATTCGTGTAGATAGGCTTAAGAAGATATTGGAGAATTGTTTTTCTTCCCGTTTGAATGTCCGCCTGAACGGTCATTCCGGGGAGAAGTTTGTTTTTCTCATTGTTTTCCCCGACATATGATTTTTTCAGGAGAACGCGACCTTGATAGTAGGGCTCCTGGTTTTCATCCAGAAATGTCGTTGCAGAGACATATGCCAATTCACCAGGGACGGCCCCGAGCCTGGTGAAATCAAAAGTATGGACTTTGACATCCACTGCCTGGCCAAGTTCGACGAAGCCGACATCCCTTGGCGAGATGCGGTTTTCGACAACAAGGGCTCCGTCAACCGGGACGATTTCAGCAATAAGTCCGCCCGGGGCCAGAACCGTTCCGATATTTTTTACCGGCAGGCTTTGTACGATGCCGCGGACAGGAGAAACGACGTCCAGGCGGTTGACCCGATCCGTCAGGCTTTCGATCATTTCCTCTACCTCGACGCGCTGGCCCGCGACGGAGCCGGCATCGGCAAGAGAATCCGACCGGAACTGCGACAGGAATTCGTCCAGTTCCTGGCGGGATTCATGCAATGATTCCCGCAACTGTGCCTGTTCGTTCCTTAACCGCTCGGAGCGCCCTTGAGCCTCCGCAAGCTTGATTTGGGTGGCGAGGAGCGTTACCCGGGGGCTGAGGCCCTTTTCGGTTAGCCCGGCCCTGATTTTCATCTCTTCTTCGAGCAAAATGGCGACATGCTGTGCATTCTTCATGTCTTGCTGGCCGGTTTCTATCTGGGCTTCGATTTCGCGCACCCGGCTGGCCAGGACTTCTTTGCTCTTGTCTCGTGCTTCGATCTGGGATGCGAGAATGTCCCGCTGATCGTCAACGAGAGGCTGGAATTTGGCGGGCACGGCGAGAAACTGCGGAGGGCGGGATTCAGCCAGCGCACGCAGACGTTCTTCTTCGAGCGATAGGGCAATGAGGCGGGCACCCATTCGTTCCAGGTCCGCCTGGGCCGCAGACGCCGCCATGCGGACAATAGGTTGTCCTATCTCGACGACATCACCTTCCTTGACAAGGGTCTGCTCGATGATCCCACCTTCCAGGTGCTGTATGGGCACGACATTGCCGGCCGGCACCACGGCACCTACGGTCACCGCTGTTTCATTAACCTCGGTCACAGCGGACCAGCTGATGAACAGCACCATCGTCAAGGCGACGACAAAGATCCCGAACCTGATCAGTTTTGTCGAGCCCGCGTCACTGATCGAAGGGGCCACGTCAAGGCTGGTCAGAGAACGGTTCCCACGGCCTGGCGGAAGCATTTTTGTGGCATTATTCATGACGTGATTTCCTTCTGGATTTCGCCGCTAAACGCCTCGGTGAGTTTTTCGATCACCGGGCCAGGAGGGCCGAAATAGCGTGACGCTCCGTCTTTCATGACCAGAACCCGGTCAGCCAGGCGGATATGGCTCGGGCGATAGGTTACGAGGACAATCGTGGCCTTGCCGCGAAGCTGGTTCAGGGCATCGACGAATGCGAACTCGCCTTCGAAGTCAAAGCTTCCCACCGGCTCGTCCAGCAACAGAATGGGCGCCTTGCGAACATATGAGCGGGCAAGGGAGAGTTGCCCGAGCAAGCTGGTTTGCAGTTTGCTGATGCCGCCCGAATAGACTTGCGTATCAAGCCCTTCCGGCAGGGACAGCACGAGATCACGAATGCCGGCGAGGTCCAGGGCTTCTTCCAGATCCTGGTCCGTGGCCGTGGGGGCTGCCAGGAGAAGGTTTTCGCCGATGGTGGCGTCGAACAGCTCGGGCGAATGAGGTGCATAGGCAATAATCTGGCGTAATTCGGATGGATCGAACTGCCGAACGTCACGCCCGTCGATCCGGATGGCTCCACCCTGAGGGGTATGCAGGCCGGCAATCAGTTCCAGCAGGTTTGAGTTACCCATGCCGTTCGGCCCGGTCACGGCAATCAGCTCACCCGGTTTGATGTCCATGGCGACATTCATCAGCACCGGCGTCAGGTCCGCCGCCGGTTTGAAAGTCACCATGTCGAGCGTGATCCGGCCTTGAACACCTTCAAGCGCGGTGCCCTCCACATCGGCGGGACGCTCCGGCTGCAGAGCCATGAGCCCATCGATCTGCCGGATCGATGAAAAGACCTGGAAGAGTCTGGTCGATGCCACAAAGGCGGACTGCAGCGGGGTTTGCACGCGCCACCCCAGCATCATCACCGCGATAAGCGCGCCGGGAGTCATTTGCTCATTGAGGACACCGCTGACGCCCAGTGCCAGCAGGCAGAGCATACTGAGCATCAACGCGAATTGCCCAAAGCTCTGCGCCATTGCGGCAGCCTTGATTTGTGCGAAATTTCTCGCAATGGACGCCGCGGACAATTCCTTGAACCGCCTCCGGAAGACGGCTTCCGCACCGGTCACCCGGATGGAACGCATCTTGTCCAGTGCCTCGACCACAAGCATCTGCCGACGAACGCCCGCCTGTGCGCTGTCCGACGACCTGTTGTTGATAATCCAGTTGTAAAACAGGGCGGCGAGAGCGAGGACAATGGCCGATGCAACTGGCACGATGGCAATCCAGCCCGCGACCAGTGCGATGGTGACCACGAAGATGATGAGGACGGGCAGCTCAAGCATTGCCGTCGTCAACGGTCCGGCGAGTACGCTGCGCACCCGTTCCAGGTCCCTCATTCTTGCAATCTGTGCCGTGACGCCGGCGCGCTCCAGAAGGGCGAGCGACAGCCCAAGCATGTGCCCCAGAACCTGTGAGCCGACCAGATAGTTCAGCCGCGCGGAAACGAACACCTGGATCCGCATGCGGATGTTCCGGAGAGCCAGATCGGACAGGACCGCGAGACCGATCCCCAGAGCCAGCAGCCATATGCCCTCGCGATCACCTGTCGCAATGATCCGGTCATAGACGGTCATCACGTATAGCGGTATCGCGAGTGCGAGAATATTTATGAAAAACCCAAGAGCGAAAGCCGCGCCGAGCGGGTGCATGAATTTTGCGAAAACCGTGCTGAACCAGCCGCTTTTGCGGCGGGCTTCCGACTGAGCTCCTCCCTGACCGGATCTGGTATCGATAAAGACCATGGCGTCGACAGCCTCTATGGGGCGATCGACGATGGTCTGCTGACCCGTGACGGGGTCATAGATCAGCACTCCCTTGTCTGCCTGATCAAGGATGACTGCCGCAGGGGCATTTTTGCGCAGCCAGAGAGCAGGGGCCTCGATAACAGCCTGATTCCAGCTGAGATTGACGCGCCGGGAAGAGAAACCAAGCCGATTAAGCGTGCTGGTTAAATCGACCAGATCAAAGGGCGTTCCCTCGACGGGCATGGCTTCCAGCAGTTGCCGTGGCACACCGGCCCAACCGAGGGCGGTGACCAGCGCCGGCAGGCACCCGGCCAGATCCGACATCTTCGCGCGATTTTGAAGCGCCGGGCTCATCAGCTCCTCGACGCGTTGCTCGAAGCTGTTCCCGGCCCCGATACCCTGCATCAACGGATCGGGAATTGCGCTGGCTGCTTCCGGCGGAAGAACATCCGTGTGTTCAACGTGTGCTCTCATAGCAGTGCCTCTGTCGATACGGAGTCCTGATCAAGCTGACCATCCGCCAATACATAAACCTGGTCTGCCACGCGCAGAAGGGAGGGTCTGTGACTGACGATGACTAGCGTGCATTGGCCCTTAAGGCGCCGGAAGGCATCCTTGACATATTGGTCGCCGGCTCCGTCGACCGCCGAGTTCGCTTCATCGAAAAGAATGATTTTAGGCGGCACAACCAGGGCTCGTGCGATTGCGATCTGCTGGATCAAGCTGCGTGAAAGGAGCTGGGTTGTGCCTTCACCGGTCTGGGTGCGGAAACCTCTGGGCATGCGTGAGATCGCTTCCGAGATGCCGAGCACCTCGGCTACGAGCATTGCTCGGGGCTCTAGTTCGGGGCGGAATGTCGTCAGGTTTTCCATGATGGATCCCCTGAACAGGACTTCTCTCTGGGGCAGCAGGACCACCTGCCTCCGAAGAGCTTCCCGATCGATATTCTCGATCGACAATCCGTCAAGTGTCACGGATCCGGCAGTGGGATTTGCCAATCCCGCCATGATTGTCAACAAGAGCGATTTTCCTGATCCGTTTGGACCGGTGATCCCGATTGCCGAGCCGGCGTGAATCTCCAGATCAAGACCGTCCAAAATGACCCGCTCGTCGTTTGAAGACCGGTATTGCAGGTTTGACAAGCTAATGGCGCCGGTCAGTTCCACATCCTGTGATGCGCCGGTTCCGCTCGGGTCGGCCGGAAGATCGAAAATGCTCGCGACCCGCTCTCTCGCCGCACGGACGGATTGGTACCTGACCCAGAACCCGGCGATTCCACTGAATGGAACCAGGGCGCGTCCTGCCAGCAACGTACAAGCAGCGAGACCGCCTGTCGTGAGCATGCCGTCCATGACCGCAAAGGCTCCGACCGTAACCACCCCGGCCGTACTGATCTGGGAGAAGGTGTTCCCTTGATCGACCAGAGATGTCGACAGTTTGTCTACATCGGCGGCTTTTTCTGATTTTTCCAGCTGCAGTTTTTCAAAGCGGCGGCAAATGCCCTTCTCGAGGGCCATGGACTTGATACTCCTCCAGCCATTCAGGAGGCGCAGCAAAAAGCCTATTCGCGATTCTTCGGTTTGCAGATGGGCACGAACCGCGTGGGCCAAAGCCCCGCTGGAATAGCCGACGACAGCAAGATAAAGGGCGATGAGCAGCAGGGGCACATAAACGACCGGGCCGCCGATATACCAGATAAGCAGAACGTAGATGACGGCAAACGGCAGGTCGCAAAGGGTCAGGATGGCTTGACCGGAATAAAATTCCTTTGCGGTCTGGAGGGCGTCGAACCTCTCCACGAGCGCGCCGGATCCGATCTGCTCATAAGCCGCGAGATCGGAATCGAGCAGGTGATCGAAAGCGTCGCAACCAGCCTGATATTCGTATTTCGAGGCGGCAGCGCCAAGCAGGTACGACCGGCCGTACCGCAACAGAATTTCAAGAAGAACAGCGAGACCAACCCCGGCTATCAGAACCGTCATCGTGCCGTATGTCTGGTTCGGGATGATCCGGTCATAAACCTGCAGAAGAGCCAACGGCATTGCCAGGGCAAGAATGTTGATCACCACGGTAGAGACGAGAATGTCAGAGAAATTCCCACTGAGGATTGTTGTTTTGTTCCGGGCGTGAACTGACTGAACCATCAGCCTTTCCTCTCGTTTTTAACGGCCTCAGGGTTTCCTGTTCCGTTACCTGGCTGCAGTTCCGTCACTTGACGGCAGGGGCTGCCGATGCCCAAGTTCACACTTGGTATGTTGATTGTTTCCGGTTGCCGGGAAGGACTTGAAGGCCAATGAGGAACTCTGTTCGCGGAAAAGTCCTGATCGTCGACGACGTTCCGACGAATACCGAACTTCTCGGTGTGGTTCTCGGCCAGGAATTCGATGTCGTTCAGGCAACTTCCGGTCCAGAAGCGATCGATATCGCCCAGGGAGGCAACATCGATCTGGTTCTGCTCGATATTATTATGCCTGGAATGGACGGCTACGATGTCTGCCGTGCTCTGAAGGCTGATCCAGTGACTGCCGATATCCCGGTCATTTTCATTACGGCAATGTCTGAAGAAGAAGACGAGGAGGCCGGGCTTGCAATCGGCGCGATCGACTATGTGACAAAGCCGTTCAGCCTGCCCATCGTGCGGGCCAGAGTGCGAAATCATCTTCTGTCCAAAGCCCGGGCCGATGCGCTTGAGGTAAGCAACTCCAAGCTGGAGCATCTTTACCGGCAGATGAGTGACGATCTGGATGCCGCTTCCCGGCTGCAGAACAGCTTCCTTCCAAAGAAGAAAGCCGAAATCGGGAACGTTTCCTTCGGTTACATGTATTACCCGTCTCAATATCTGTGCGGAGACACGCTGAATTTTTTCAGTATCGGCAACGATATCGTTGCCTTTTACATTGCCGATATTGCGGGGCACGGGATTCCGTCCGCTCTGCTCTCGGTCACGCTCAGCAACACCATGACTCCCGAATTCTGTACGCGGGTCAGCGGGAAAACCGACAGGGAATATGGTGTTCCTTTGCCTTCCACTGTGGTTTCGGCCTTGAACCGGCGCTTTCTCAGCGACGGGGACAGAATGGATTATCTGACGATGATCTATGGCGTGATCAACACTGCCACCGGCGCGGCCCGATTGTGTCAGGCGGCGCAGCCAAGCCCTATTTTGCTGAGAAAAAACGGGGCTGCCGAGACAATTGGAGACGGGGGCTTTCCTGTCGGTATGTTTGCCGATGCCACATACGAGGATATTGAGTTCAACATGCGCCCCGGCGACCGCTTGGCGATTTTTTCCGATGGCATCACGGAGTGCGAGAACGCGACTGGTGTCCAGTTCGGCGAGGAGAGGTTGACGGACGCATTGTTTGGCGTAAATGGCACTGTTCTGAATGGATTGCAGCGCAAAATTCAGAACTGGACGGGGCAAAAACCGCCGACTGACGATGTTTCTCTTCTGCTGATGACGCTTTCTTGAGCGCGCTGGTTGTGCGTGAGTGTGGGCATGCAGGGGGGCGTCAGTGCGAGGATCAGAATATTGACTGCGGTTTTCTGCGGTGACCGGGAGCGGACATGTTGAGGATGCGTTATTTATCTCCGTGAATCCGCGAGCCTCAATTCCGTGCATCATCAAGTCACCTGACATTAAATTGTTATTTGAATAAAATTCAATATATCTGGGTGGCGATGGCGTTCCCTGCTGCATGACCCTCGCTCCCTAGCTGTTCCTTAAAAATATAGAGTTAAAAGATAACCCTTCCACGTCCTGAGCTGGTTTTCTCAAGTTTAGTGGACAAAATTAAAAACTTAGTATGTTGTTATTCACTCGCCCTCGTGGAAACAATGTCCCATGAAACGGTAAAGTTTTCATTAATTCTATGGATCAGATGTAATTTCTTAGGGAGCACTTAATTCTTTGAGAAATAAGGATGATTTTGATCGGAAAATGAATCTACCAAAGAAATCAAAAGGTGCTCCTTGAGTTAAATGTCCAAATTAAGAGCCATTTTTAACAATTTTGCCGTGTGCTTTGAGGGCCGTGTGAGCGGCGTTCTCCGGGGCTGAATGCGAAGACAGGCCACGGATTGTAACCGCAATTTTGGCGGGGATTATGGAATGATAATTTCGTGATATGTTTTCCGCTTCGGAGCGATCAGCATTAGTTGAGATCGGATATCCTGGAATGACCCACCAGAAAACATCATACTCTGAACTCGACAGGCTTGCGGAGCTTGGACGGCTCAAGATTCTCGATACGCCACCGGAACGGGCTTTTGATCGCGTTACCGCTCTTGCCACGAAACTTCTCGATGTTCCTATATCTCTGGTGTCTCTGGTCGACCGGGACCGTCAATGGTTCAAGGCGAAATGTGGTATCGACGCCGTTGAAACGCCCCGGTCCTGGGCTTTTTGCGATTATGCCATCCGGCAGGATGAGATCATGGTCGTCGAAGACGCTCGCAAGGATAACCGATTTAAGGACAACCCGTTGGTTGCGGGTGATCCGTTCATCAGGTTCTATGCGGGAGTTCCCCTGAGATCGCCGAACGGATTTCCGCTTGGAACGCTTTGCATCATTGACAGCAAACCGAGGTCACTTGACGCGAAAGAGTGCGAGATCCTGAAGGATCTTTGCGACATCGCAGCGGACGCGATCTGGTTGAGGGACCTTGCATCAAGATCCGATGCCGCCAGTGCCGAGGCCACGCGCTCTTCTCAGGTTATCGCAGAGATGATCGAGGCGATCCCGGATGGTTTCGTCAAATATGGCGCGGATCGCAGAATTGAATTCTGTAACTCGGCCTTCAGCGCATTTTTCCCTTGGGAAGACGGCGTCGTGGCCCCCGGCGCGCTCCTGGACGACATCCTGAAATATGGGATTGAGCGCGGGTTTTATGCCGGGGCGGGGAAAAGAAAAGAAGATCAGCAGGCATGGATAGAGGAACGTTTATACCGGCACGGCAAGCCCGGTGAACCGTTCCTGCAGGAAACGGCCGACGGCAGATGGATGCGGATCCTGGAATCGCGGACAGCCGATGGAGGCATTGTCGGTATCCGGTCGGATGTGACTTCGCAGAGACGGCACGCCGATGTCCTGCGCGCCATGCTGGCTGCCGTGTCGACAGGCTCAACCAACTTGCAGGAAAGAATTTCGAGAATACTCGAGATTGGCTGTGAGTATCTGGAGCTGCCGATCGGAATCGTCAGCAAGATCGAAGACGGCAATTATGTCGTTGAATATGCCGTGTCACCCGATGGGGGCATCAGCCCGGGCACGGCGTTTCGCCTTGATCAAACATATTGTGAGAATGTTTTCAGCGGCTTTGATCCAATCGGCTTTTCACATGTCGGGGGTGGCGAATTGCGGACCCACCCGTGTTATCTCGCCACTGGTCTCGAATCCTATATCGGCTGCCCTGTCATGGTCTCCGGACACCGGTACGGCACCGTGAATTTTTCCAGCCCGTTGCCGCGGGAGTCGATCCAGGACAGTGACCTGGATCTCATGCGCTATATCACTTTGCTGGTTGGCTCGGAGCTGACCAGGGCCGAGGCGGCAAATGCGCTGGAACTGGCCAAAGCCCAGGCCGAGGAAGCCAGTCAGCAGAAGTCCGAATTCCTGGCAACGATGAGCCATGAAATCCGGACACCGCTTAACGGCCTCCTCGGGATGGTGGATCTGCTTCTTGGGAGCGCGCTCAGTGATGAGCAGGCAAGGCTGGCGGAGATTGCCAAGCATTCCGGCTCCAACCTTCTGCTGATAATCAACGACATTCTGGATTTCTCGCGCCTTGAAGGTGAATGGCTTGAACTGGACGATGCCCCTCTGAGCCTGATGGAGATGATCGGCGCCGTGATCGACAATGCCTCGGCGACGGCACGCGATAAAAACCTTGAACTGATCGCGGTGATGCATCCCTCCATACCGGATTACCGCGAGGGAGATGCGGCCAGACTGCGGCAAATCCTGTTCAATCTGGTTGGCAATGCCGTCAAGTTCACTGACGAAGGCGGGGTCGCCATCGAGCTCCTGGAGGGCGCTACACCGGACCGGATCCGGTTTCAGGTGAGAGACACCGGGATCGGGATCGCCGAGCATGACCGGGAAACGCTCTTCGATCGGTTTACCCAGGTCGATTCATCGATTTCACGCCGCTTTGGTGGCACGGGACTGGGGCTCGCCATCAGCAAGAAACTCGTCACCCTTATGGGAGGGGAGATCGGTGTCGTCAGTGAAGAGGGTATTGGCAGCACCTTCTATTTCGAGGTGCCCCTGACGATTCTTGATGGTCCGCCTCAACAAAACAGGGCGCCAAAGCTGGACGGCAAGCTCGTCCAGCTCGCTGGCTGGGGTGATTTCAGCGTTCCTTTGCTTGTGTGGCAACTGGAGGGGCTGGGAGCCCGGGTTGTCGTGGACAGCCGTTCGGCAGCAGGAGGGCCTTCCGCAGGTTCAGCGCGGTCTCTGGATATTTTGATGGTCGATATGGATGCAGATGATGCTTCCTCGTCCAGGCAGGATGGCATTCCCGATACCCCTGACCAGAATAAGCCCGCGATGCTTTATTGCACATGGCAGGATTTTCATGTTCGGCCGGAGGATCAAGTTTTGCCTGCCTCTGAGCGGACCGTGCTGCGAAAACCGCTTCATCCGCGGGCACTTATGGGTGCTCTTGGGGGGGAGGGAAGTGATCCTGGAGAGAAACAGGAAGATCTGGATAAGCCAGAAACTGCCCCCGTTCCGGGGACGGTAGTCAGCGGGACCGGTTTGAATATCCTTGTCGCCGAGGATAATGAGATAAACCAGATCCTGATGCTTCGTGTGCTGACGAAACTAGGGCATCAGGTTGATCTCGCCGGGGACGGGCTGGAAGCCATCGAAGCCGTCCGGAAGAAGCAATATGATGTCATTCTGATGGATATCCAGATGCCGCGCATGGACGGTCTTCAGGCCACCAGGATACTCGTGGAAAAACACCCGGACACGCGCCCGCCAATTGTCGCGCTAACGGCGCATGCCCTGAAGGAACACGAGGAAGAGTTTAGGGGAGCTGGTATCGACTCCTATCTCACCAAACCTCTGGACGTCGAGAAATTGACGGAAGTTCTGAACAACATCAGGCCAAGCGCCAAATCCGGCGGCGAAATTGCCGCCGTCAAAGCCGGGGAGTGGGACGCCACGGAGTGTTGACCCGGTCAATCAACTCCACG
This sequence comes from uncultured Nisaea sp., assembly GCF_963974195.1. NCBI lineage: Bacteria > Pseudomonadati > Pseudomonadota > Alphaproteobacteria > Rhodospirillales > Thalassobaculaceae > Nisaea > uncultured Nisaea sp. Next base: position 70,435 of record NZ_CAXBDC010000004.1, on the reverse strand, counting down.
GCGGCCCGACGGGGTCTGATACGCTGTGTCATCTTTGTGTTATTTCCATGATAACTATCTAAAAAAATTGACAAAATGCTGCACGCCCTCAACCTCATGACGGCCTGAGGAGAGCACTCGAACCGGGATTCTAACGGATACACCCCCGTGTAATGGCTGTGGGCCGGCTGGCTCAAAAGCCGATTTGAGGCATCTGAAGGCATTCGGTTCTTGGGCCGAATTTGATGGGGTGACTTGAGAGTGCCATGTTAACCATTACGAGACGAAATTCGGAACAGACAACGGCAGTTATGGTGCCGCGGAAATGCACATGCGCAGGATTGCCTTCTTTATCATCATCACCCTTTCCGCATGCAGCGCTAACCCGCCTGCAAGACACGATACTGCACAGGGGACTGTTCCTCCCGCGGCTTCGGCGCCCACGGCTCCTCCGCCAGTGGCTTCTCTCCCTGCGGCTTCGGCACCCCTTCCGCTTCCCCGGCCGGCACAACGGCCTGCCTCGGCATCCGGCAAAACCGCATCGGATGGGAAATCCGCGCCCGCTCGGGAAAATAACAATCAACCTGCGCCGGCAACAATCGATCTGGCTGCACTGGAAGGTGCGGATCTTGTCAGCATTGAGGCAATCGTCGGGCCGGCCGATGATGTCCGCGTGCAATCATCCGGTCTCGTCTGGGCCTATAACGATCCGTCCTGCAGCGTCGAATTTTATCTGTTCCCGGAAGTTTCCACGGCTGATTTCTCCGTCCTGGGGCACAAAATCCTGCCCGCCGAACTATCAGAGAGCGAGAGGGCGGCATGCCTAGAGCGTCTAGCCTCGCGGAAACGGACACCTTGACCCAGCCCCTCGATTTCGCACGCATCCTCGTTGTCGATGATGACCCGCTGTTGCTGGAGACGTTGGCCATCAATCTTCAGGATAACGGGCTTTCGGTCACGACCGTGGAGAGCGGAGAAAGTGCCCTGCGTCTGCTGGATGAGGATGCAGGGTTCGACCTTGCGATACTGGACTGGAAAATGCCGGGTCTGTCCGGGCTCGATACGCTCAAGGAAATAAATGCGCGGGGTGTGGAGTTGCCCGCATTGTTTCTGACCAGCCTGACGGATCAGATCTTCGAGGAATCGGCCCTGGCTTCGGGGGCCATCGATTTCGTGGATAAATCCCGCAGTTTCTCGATTCTGATGCGCCGGATCGAGATCATTCTGCTCGGGTTGAGACAGGGAAAAGCACGGAACGGTACGATCTCCGGCGAAAGCGCCGACCGGCAAAATGAAGAAACGGCTATCGGCGCCCTTGGGCTGGACCAGATCGCCGGGCGGGCTTTCTGGAACGGCCAGCGTGTGCCGTTGACCCTGACCGAATTCCATATCGTCGAGCATCTCGCGCGGAATGCCGGCCGGGATGTGAAATACCGGGAGATCTACAATCTGGTGCACGGAGAAGATTTCTATGTCGGTGCAAGCGAAGACGGCTATCGCGGCAATGTGCGCAGCTTCGTGAAACGCATCCGGCAAAAATTCAAGGAACTGGATCCCGGCTTCGACCAGATCGAGAACTATCCCGGCTTCGGCTATCGTTGGCGAGAGACCGGCCGTGCTGCAGGATAAGCAGGAACGGCAAAGCACCGAGCCTGGTGTGTTGCGTGCCCGCTTCGCACGCTCCATCGGCGCGAAGCTGGTATTCACTCTGGCGCTTTTTCTGATCGTTCCGGGCATCCTCTACTGGCGCTTCCAGAGTGCGGACGAAACCCACCGGGCTTTCGTACTGGACAGCATCCGCCACCACGGCACGGCAATCGCACAGGCTCTTGCGAACGATCTGGGGGACGCGGAACCCGATATTTTCCCGAAAATTGCCCAGAAGCTGCAACTGTTCGAAAGCGACGGCGTGCGCCTGCGGTTGCTGTTCAACCCGGAAAGCGAGAGTGGAGGGGACTTCTTTTATGTCGCCTCAGCCCCCGCTGAACCACAGATCGACGGCGAGCGGCAATATCTGAAGGAAAGCGGCCTGCTTGGCGATATCTGGTCTTCCTGTACCGGCGTCGCCGAAGTGAGCCGCGTTGCCGTGGCCCCGGATGCCTCGCACGAGGTCGTTGTCTCGGTGACGCCGATCAAGACCTCGCAGGGATGCTGGGTTCTGATGACATCGCTTGCCGCCGACGAACCTGCCGCCCTGTCCTTGATCGGCCCTTATTGGCAGCGTCCCGAGGTCATTGTGGCGGCCGTGATCTACTTGCTCATGGCCAGTGTCGTGATTGCCATCCTGATCGACATGCGCTCCGGCCTGCGCCGTTTTGAACGGCTGGCGCGGACCATCGCCGACGGATCCGACAAGAGAGCGTCCTTCGTCAGGATGAACCGCTTGCCGGAACTGGACGGAGTTGCGCGGCAATTCGACGAGATGGTCGGACGGCTTCAAAAAATCGCGGCGGATGTCCGGGAAAGCGCGGAAGAACAGGTGCATGCTCTGAAAACACCGGTCGGCACCATTGCCCAGTCGCTCGAGGCGCTCCGTTCGGCGGTGCCCAAGGAAGACGAGAGGGCGCAGCGCATGCTCTCGATCATTGCCCAATCCCGCCAGCGCCTCAGCGCCCTGATCGCCGCCGGTCAACAATCGACGGAGACAACCGCCAGGCTGGCCTCGCCCCCGCGAGAGATGATCCGGGTCGACACCTTGATCGAGGGGCTCTGCGAGGATTTTCGCGGGCCGTGCGAGGCGCGGGGCATTCATCTTGAGCTGGTTGTGCGGCAGCCCGCCTATCTTCTCGGCAGTGAAGAGATTATCGAGACAATCCTCGAGAATATTGTCGAGAACGCCGTCGGTTTTTCTCCCGAAGGCGGGACGATCTTTGTCCAACTCAGCCAGCACAAGGACAGCGTGACCATCTCCGTGCGTGACCAGGGTCCTGGCGCGTCCCTGGATATCATCGATAGCCTGTTCGACAGGGGGGTCACAAAGCGTCCGGCCAGCCACGCCGAAGACGGCAATGCTCATTTCGGGTTCGGACTCTGGATCGTCCGGCGCAATGTGGCGGCACTGGGCGGCAGTATCTTCGCCCGTAACGTAAAGCCGTCCGGCCTTGAACTGGTGATCGAAATTCCCGGCTTCGTTCCCGCCTGATTTCCGGCAATCACGAACTTTCCCGGTGGCGAAGGGAATAGAATAGCCACTTTCCCTGTCTTTGTTCTGAACAAGGATATCGCGCACGGACGCGAGACCTTTCTCACACGGACAGGGAACATGACGGACATCTCCATGAACCAGAACCGGAATGAGGCCTCGCCCCGGCGCGCAGGCTTTCGCCCCGGGACGATCGTGACCGGTATCGTCTTTCTTACCATCGTTGTGGCGACGACCACGGCCCTGACGATGCTGTTCGAGGACCTTATGCCGTATCGCCCGAACGGGCCGTATGGGTTCTTCCGGCCAATGCTGATCGGCCTCTTCGCTGTGTTGACGGGCTGGATTTCCTGCAATTTCTGGCTGGCGAGCTTTGGAGCTGTTTCCGTTGCCATTCGCCGCAGACGGCGGCCCTCGCTCCCGGAACAGATGGTTGGAAACCGCCTCGCCATCCTCCTGCCTATCTATGAAGAGGATCCGCAGGCGGTCGAGGGGCATATTGCCAGCACGCTGCGTTCCCTTGTGGAACAGCCCCGTTTGCACGGCTGTCATCTCTTCATCCTGAGCGATACCCGGTCGGACGAGGTCGCGCGGGAAGAGAAGCGGATGTTCGAAACGCTCTACCATGAATTCGCGGACCAGTTTTGTATCTCCTACCGCCGCCGCAAGAACAATATCGGCAGAAAGGCCGGTAACGTTCAGGACTTCGTGGAGCATTGGGGAGGGGCTTACGATTACATGCTTGTCCTGGATGCGGACAGCCGCATGGATGGGGCAACGGTGGCGCGGCTGGCGGACGAGCTGGATGCTGATCCGGGGCTGGGCCTGATCCAGACCTGGCCGCGGCCGGTGCGGGCACAGACCCTGTTCGGCCGTCTGCAGCAATTTGCGGCTTCGCTCTACGGCCAGCAGGTTGCCGCCGGGTTTGCCCTGATCATGGGGAATGCGGCAACCTATTGGGGGCATAACGCGATGATCCGGGTTCGGGCTTTCGCGGAATGCTGCGGACTGCCGGCCTTGCCGGGCAATGCCCCCCTGGGCGGTGAGATAATGAGCCACGACTTCGTTGAAGCGGCCTTCCTGCGCCGGCGGGACTGGGCGGTCCGGATCCTTCCGGAGCGGCTTGGCAGCTATGAGGAGCCGCCGCCAAGCCTGATCGCGCACGCCACCCGGGACCGGCGCTGGTGCCAGGGCAACCTACAGCATCTTCAGTTGCTGGTCGCCGACGGGATCGGTCTGAGCGGCCGCCTGCATTTCCTGATGGGCTCGCTCGCCTATCTCACCTCGCCAATCTGGCTTGCCTTCCTGCTTCTGAGTGCGGGGCTGTTCGTTGCCGCGCAGCTCGGCAATCAGGGGATCGGTCCCTGGGGTTCAATCCCGTTGCCCGCCGACATGGCCTTCTACCGGGATCCGGCCATTCTGTTCGGCGCGATCCTGTGCATGCTGTTCGGCCCGAAGATTCTTGGTCTGCTTCTGGCTCTGTCCGACGGCGAGCTGAGGAGGGGGCATGGCGGTGCCTTGCGGCTTACCCTCAGCGCTCTTTTCGAGATGATGCTCAGCGTTCTGACCGCGCCGGTCATGATGCTGTTGCACAGCCAGTTCGTGTTCGAGATTTTCGGCGGACGGGCCAGCGGCTGGCGGACCGTGGATCGGGCCGGCAGTGGAGAGCCCTTCAGCAACGTGATCCGGGTGCATGCGTTGCATTTCGCCCTTGGGGCGGCGGTGGCCTGCGTGATGGCGATCTATACCCCGACCGCTATATTCGCCGCATCGCCGATCCTGGCGGGCTTGTTATTGTCTCTGCCGGTTTCGTATCTGGGGAGCAAGCCATCCTGGGGACGCGTCTCGCGGGCGCTCGGGCTGTTCCTGATACCGGAGGAGGTTCGATTGCCTGACTTGCTGTCGGATCGCTCCGTCTCCCCGCCGCCGGATGTCGCGCCGACTGCGGATGCCACGGTCTAGGCAGCCGAGTGTAAAAAAACGGCGCCGGTCAGATATGACCGGCGCCGCTCGTCATTGGCGAGAAAATTTTAGTGCAGGGAGCGTCTGATCCGGAGAAGAGCAAGCAGATGCACCGGGAATTCGATTGCCCGCTGCAAGAGCCCGCCCACGGTACGGACATGCTGCACCGGCATCACGAGGGGCGCGGGCGGCGGCAGTTCCGTGGGGATTGCGCGTTGTGCACCGCCGCGGTCTTCGGCTGTGTCCAACGGGTTCGTCATCTGCCGTTTTGGCTCGGGATGGGACGATGTCGGATAGCGCATGGATTTCATTCCTTGGCGAAGAGTTGCTGTACAGCGGGCCGGAACCGACAGGTCCTTCCACGCGTTTCCTCTACTAGACGGAATGCCGAACAATAAAATTCCCCGAGCGGTGAAATATTTTAGGGGAAAGTCCGGTCTTCCCGACGGAGCAAAATAATTAGATCAGCGTCTTACGGAGGCGAAATGCGGATCAATAGAAGAGAAGCCATGGCGTTCGGAGCATCGTCCCTGGCGGTCCTGGGTATAGGGGCACCGGCGATCGCCCAGGGTAAAGTGCCGGCCCATGGCGAGGTGCGGGGCTATGAAGATCTGCAGGTATTGGCACAGGCGCTGTCCACGGCCCCGTTCGAGCCGCCGCGCAAATTGCCGGAAAGGTTCGCCAGGCTGTCCCACGATGAATACATGGCGATGAGACTGGCCAAGGGCGGCAAGTTCTGGTCCGACACGGACCTGCCATTCCGCATCGCACCGTTTCATGGCGGCTGGCTCTTCACCCGTGCTGTGGACTTGTTCGAGATCAAGCCGGACCGGACCGAGGCGATGACCTTCGACCCGGCACGGTTCGATTATCCGGATGGTTCGCCAAGCCCCGAAGAGGCGGCCCAGCTGGCCTATACCGGCTTCCGTATTTTTGACCGGTTTGATTTCGAACGGGACATGGCCGCTTTCCTTGGTGCCAGCTATTTCCGGGCGGTCGGCGGCGATATGCAATACGGCCTTTCCGCCCGGGGGCTGGCCATCGACACCAGCCGCTTCGGCGAAGAGGAGTTTCCCTATTTCACCGCCTTCTGGTTCGAGCGTCCCAAACCCGGAAATGCGGCCATGACTGTTCTCGCCTTGCTCGACAGCGGCAGCACGACAGGCGCCTACAAATTTACCATCGAGCCGGGAGGCAACACGATATTCGACGTTGCAGCCACGATTTACCCCCGGCGGACACTGAACGGCATCGGCATCGCGCCGATCACTTCCATGTATCTCTATGGCGAGAACGATTACCGGTCGCGGGATGATTTCCGCCCGGAGGTGCATGATTCGGACGGCCTGATGATGCGCACCGGTGCCGGCGAGTGGATCTGGCGGCCGCTGCAGAACCCTTCCGTGCCGCGCGTGAACAGTTTTCAGGATACGCAACCCAGCGGCTTCGGCCTGGTGCAGCGCGATCGCAATTTCGATCATTATCTGGATGATGGTGTTTATTACGACCGCCGCCCCAACCTCTGGATCGAGCCGAGCGGGGACTGGGGAAAGGGCCGGATCGAGCTGGTTGAACTTCCGGCGCATGACGAGACCGTCGACAATCTCGCGGCCTATTGGCGCCCGGAACAGGTTCCCGATCCCGATAACCCGATGAGTTTCTCCTACCGGATGCACTGGGGCTCGGTGATGCCTGACAGGCTGCCCGGACCGGGGCGGACAATCGCAACCCGGACCGGTCTTGGCGGCATACCCGGACAAGAGCGGAACGGCAGGATCCGGAAGTTCGTCATCGACTTCAAGGGCGGAGACCTAGACAGACTTTCATCCGATAGCCCGGTCGAGCCCGTGATCACCGCCGTCGGTGCGGAGATCATCAAGCCGGCCGCCCGTCCCCTTGAGGAACTCGGTGCCTGGCGGATGGAATTCGATCTCGATCCGATCGGCCAGGGCAGTGTTGATCTTCGTGCCTTCCTGCGCTCCCACGGCGGCGCTCTCACGGAGACCTGGTCTTACCAGTGGCGGGAAAACGACGACCTGTAGCCTCAGATTTAAGAGAAGAGGGGCACTAAAAATACAAGCGTGGGAATAATCCCACTGCCAGTTGGTCTATTTGATCGGAGTGCCCCTTTTTTCAGGACCTTGACGTCCCGCTCCTTACTCGGGAGCCGCATCGTCGGCTCCCGCTTTTTTCTCCGGCGGAATATCGGCATCCTCAAGAAAATCGTCGCCGATCAACCAGTTCAGCCCAAGAACTTCCCAATTATCGTACCCGGAGATGCCGACAACCGGCTCGTTCCGGTTCGCAAGCGATCCGTCCTGACGCCAATAGGCCGTGAAGGCGACCTTGGCGATCCCCCGTCTGCGCTCCTTGGCCACCAGCGACAGCTCTGGAACCGTCAGATCACCGGTGAGGGGGATGGGAATGCTGAAGGAGGGGATCCCGACCAGCGTGCGGTTGCCCGATGTCGACAGAGCACCGGAGCGGATCTCGACGATCACATCCGCCAGCTCTCGCGTCAGCGCGATGTTCAGTCCGGCGACCAGGAAACGGTCCCGCATCACCCCAATGGCGTAATCCTCGTCATAGCCCTTGAAGCGGGAGGAATCGATATAGATGCGGGTCCCCGCCGGCAACGAGATATCGAGTTGCCCGGCAGCCCGGTCCATGGCGGTTGAAAGCAGCAGTTGCTCGGTGGCGGTGCGCTCGGGATTACTCCGGCGGGTTTCCGTACAAGCGGAGAGCGTCAGCACAAGAAATCCGGCCGAGGCGAGTGAAATCAGCAGTCTGGACATAAAAACTCGATTGGTATGCTGGCCGTTACACAAGGGCTCGGGAGTTACTCTGATAGACGGTGCGGAGACGGCAAAATTCCATGCCGCCGCAATCCGGAACCTCACCATACCAAACTTGACACAGCTTTGCCTCAGGCAAGCCATGACAGCACCACCACTTCCAGTAAACCGGCGCGGCGAGCGCATCAATTCTGTTCGCAGCGGCTCGGTTTAAATTTGGGAGTACAGCCGTGACCGTCACCAAGATTGAAGTTCAGAATCACTTCGACTCTCTGCGCCGCACCGCCCGCATGCTCACCGCCAATCACGCCGACGCCGACGATATCGCGCAGGAAGCCGTCGTGCGGGCGATCACGTATGCGAAAGACGGCCGACACGTCCAGAACTGGCGTGGCTACCTTACCCGGGTGGTGCGCAATGTTGCCGCGGATCACTATGCCAAGCGGGCAATGCAGGGCATCCCGGTCGAGCTGGACGATGCGCATAGCGATCTCTCTGTTCTGCCGAACCAGTTTCATCGCCATCGCGTGCATGAACTCGAAACGGCCCTGACGAACCTTCCAGCGCCGCAAACCGAAATTATCCGGCTGATTGCGATTGACGGCCTTTCCTACAGCGACGCGGCCACCCGTCTCGGGGTGCCGGTCGGCACGGTGATGTCACGGCTTTATCGAGCGCGGGAGAACCTGCGCCGGCGGTTTGAAGACGGCTGGCCTCTTGGCGATGCCCGAAGCACGAAAAAAGCGCCGGCCCCGGCACCTAAACTGGCACCGGCCCCCGCCGTCGCCTGATGCAAGGCACCTGATTTTCGGCGCTGTTGCGGCTGGCCGTGTCGCTGGCGTCTGAATACCCCGCGGGCAACGGCCAAACCGGCCCCCGGGTTTCATCTCCGGCCACGTTGACCGGAGCAACGTGTAACCATCGAAGGAGGAAGTGATGGTTCGAACAGTCAATGATCACATGAGTATCTACTCTCGATCCGCCATTCTAGCGGCCGCATTGGCAGTGATGCTGGGAATGGCTGCAACGAGGGCCGATGCGCAAACCGCAGCGTCGCCCGATAGCACGGGAGGCCCCACGAACCTTCTCCAGGATCCCCAGGCGGCTGAGCCAGTGACTCCCAGCCCCGAATTGCGGCAGGAACAGCAGCCCGCACTCCAGAAAAGCGATCTGAAGGGTGCCAAGGTCGTCTCGGTGGATGACAAGATTGCCGGCGAGGTGGACGACGTTGTCGATCAGCACGGCGCCAAGGTCGCCATCGTCGAATTCGGCGGCATTCTGGGCTTCGGTAAAACCAAAGTCGCAATTCCCGTCACCGAACTGGCCCTGGTGAGAGCCGGCGTTGCCGTTGTTCCTATGACGGAAGAGCAGGTCAAGAATCTGCCCGAATACAAGGGCTAGATACCCGCACCAATTTGTCCCACCCACCTGAGGCACCCCGTTTCATATCGGGGTGCCTTTTTTTGCGTTTTGGCTTCGGAGCGGCTTACCTGTGAAGACCATGCGGGGAAGAGGGCACCCCCATACGCTATAATTCGCCCTGAAGCGGCTTTCTTCCGCGCTTGATGCACTTTTGCTCAAAAATAATAATTAATTACAAATGTGTATAAGGAATCCTTCTCTTAAATCATGAGGAGGAGATAAAGCGTTTTTCTCGTTAAATCAGGGATGCAGAGAAAGCAATCTCACAGCGTGTTTAGCCGCTTGAATAGGATAGACGTCAGTCACCGAGTTTCTAGGTGCTGCCTATACAGGATAATCGCATAATGTATATTATGGGAAATTATACTGATACATTACCTGTATGAACGTTCGGCGCTTATCCACGCCCAAGTCGCCGATCTTCATCGGCCAGCCTCGGATCCCGATCCTTAACGAGGCCATATCCGCCGCCGCCCGGTGTCTTGACGCGAACTCTGTCACCCGCCTTGAGCGGAATATCCTGTTCTTTCGAAAGATGCTCCGGGATGTATTTCACGCCATCACGCCAGACCTCGACCACATTCGGCGCGCCATCCTCGCCGCCGAGTGCGCCTTGCGGGCCGAAACGTCCGTGATCCATCACAAAGCTTGCCCGGGCGTCGCCTCTCCGGAGTTCGATTTCATAATCAAGACCGAGGCCGCCACGATGTTGTCCTGCCCCGCCTGATCCCTCGCGGAGAGCGTAGCGGTGATAGAGCACCGGGAAGTTCTGCTCCATGATCTCGACCGGCGGTGCCTTTGAAATTCCGATGGTCGAGCAGCCGTTGGACAGGCCGTCATGATCGGCATTACCACCATAGCCGCCGCCGGAAAGCTGATACATCACGAAGTCCCGGTCTTGTTCCGGATCATGACCGCCGAGCGCGAAGTTACCGCTGGTACCGGCCGGAGACGCAGTCACCCGATGCGGTAAGGCCTCTACAAGAGCCGCGAACACGGCTTCCGCAATGCGTTGGCTCACTTCGGCGGCACATCCTGAAACCGGTCTCGGATAATGGGCATCCAGAAATGTGCCCTCGGGCCGGATCACCTCGAGTGGCGCGAAGGCGCCGGCGCTGATCGGCACTTCGGGAAAGATATGGCGCATGGCCAGGTAGACCGAAGACAGCGTGGTCGCCAGGACGGAATTCATCGGACCAAGACAAGGCGGACTGGAATTCGAGAAATCGAACCGCAAGTGCCCCGGTGTCTTTTCGACTGTGAGTTTGATCGCCAGCGGTTCATTGACGACGCCGTCGCTATCGACCCATGCCGTCGCACTGTAATTTCCGTCAGGGATTTCGTCGATCAGGGTACGCATCTGGGTTTCGGCCCGGACGCGCAGCTCTGCGATCGCATCGCGCACCACATCGTCGCCATAGCGGTCCAGCAGTGCGTTCAGTCTCTCCTCACCCACAGCGAGCGCGGCGGCCTGCGCCTTGACGTCACCGATCCGCTGATCCGCGACCCGGATGTTAGAACAAATGATGGCGTAGATTTCCCGGTCGAGGACACCTTCCTTGAAGAGCCGGACTGGCGGCAGTCGCAGCCCCTCCTGCTCCACGGCCGTTGCCGAGGCAGAAAAGCCGCCGGGAACCGCGCCGCCGGTATCCGGCCAGTGACCGGTGTTCGACAGCCAGCAGAAAATCTCGCCATTCCGATAAAACGGACGGGCAAACCGCACATCCATCAGATGCGTGCCGCCCAGATAGGGATCGTTGACGATATAGACGTCGTCCGGCTTTGGCGCCGGAGCGGTTCCTGCGGCGATCATTTCGATCAGCGTGCGGGTGGAATATTGCATGGTCCCGACAAATACCGGCAAGCCACCCGCCCCCTGGGCAATCAGGGAACCGTCATCGGCGGCGTAGATCCCGTCGGAACGGTCATTTGCTTCCGCGATCACCGGCGAGAAAGCAGCGCGCGAGAAGCTCAGATCCATTTCGTCACAGACTTGCTGCAAGCCGGCCTGGATGACCGAGAGCGTAATGGGGTCAATGCTCATGATCCGGCTCCTATATGGATCAGCAGATTGCCGTCCGCCGCCCCTTCAACCCGGTCTCCGGGCGGCACAAGGGTGGTGCAATCCAGTTGTTCGATTACCGCAGGTCCCGACAGCGATACATCCGCCGGAAGAGTGTCCCGCCGATAGACCGGTGTCTCATGCGCGATCCCGTCAAAGATCACGCTCCGCGTGCCCACGGGCACGGCTTCCTCTAGACGGCCTGCCGGGTCGATCAGGCCAGAGAGATCCACCGGATCGCGCTTGCCGATGACCGAGCAATTGATATTGACGACGACGGCACTGATCTCCGCCAGCTCCACCTTGAAGCGGGCCCAATATTCCGTCTCGAACCGGCTTCTCAATTGCTCGCGGCTCGGCGTTCCGTCATCCAGCGGCACGCGAACGACATGGCTTTGCCCCTTGAATTGCATTTCCACGCTGAATTCCTTCTGGATGTCGCGAATGGAGATACTCTCCCGTGCCAGCGCGTCTGTCCCTGCCCGCACCTGCTGCTCGAAGATGCCGTGAAGTTTTTCAATATCAAGCATATCGAGCGGCTGGTTGATGGTCTGGACGAAGTCGTGGCGCAAATCGGCCACGATGCATCCCAGGGCATTCGTGATACCGGGTCGTGCGGGAATCAGAACCCGCGGCACGCCGAGTTCCCGTGCGAGGGCCGCCGCATGCAACGGCCCGGCTCCACCAAAGGCGAAGAGCGCGAAGTCCCGGGGGTCGGCGCCAAGGGAGAGTGAAACCATACGGATGGCGCCTGCCATCTTGGCGTTGGCGACCCGGATCACCGCTTCGGCGGCTTCAATGCCGTCAACGCCAAGCGGCTCGCCAAGGTCACGGCGGAAAATATCCTCGACCGCCGCGCGAGAGATGCCTCCTTCGACGGAATTCAGACGTTCGGGGTTCAGCCGGCCAAGCAAAAGGTTGGCATCGGAAATCGTGGGGCGCTTACCACCGCGCCCGTAGCAGATAGGGCCGGGTTCAGCACCGGCGCTCTCGGGGCCGACTTCAAGCAGGCCCGCTGCATTGACAGAGGCGATCGAGCCGCCGCCCGCACCGACCGTCCGGACATCGACCATCGGGACGTGGATCGGCATCGCATATTCGATTTCGATCTCGTTGGAGACAGGAGGATTTCCGCCCCGGATCAGCGCAACGTCAGTGGAGGTGCCGCCCATATCGTAGGTGAGCAAATTCACTTCGCCCGCACGCCGTCCCGTATAGGCTGCCGCCATCACGCCTGACGCCGGTCCCGACATCACTGTCTTGGCTGCCGCGCTGGCCACCATCCTGGAGGAAACCATGCCGCCGTTTCCGTTCATCACCAGCACGTCGCCCGCATATCCCTTATCCGCCAGCTCCTTTCGAAGCCGGGCGATATAGACCTCCAGGATCGGCTGCACAGATGCATTCACCGCTGCCGTGACCCCGCGCTCGAACTCACGGGTTTCCGACAGCAGGGCATGCCCCATTGTGATGTAGCTGTTTGGCCAGACCTCGGCCGCGATCTCTGCCGCCCGGCGTTCATGCTCCGGATTGGCATAGGCATGGAGAAAATGAATAACCAGCGCTTCGCATCCGAGCCCGACCAGAGCCTTCGCGGCCTGACGCACCGCATCCTCGTCAAGCTGCGTAACCACGGCTCCCGAGGCATCCATCCTCTCGGGCACTTCAAGGCGCAGATCGCGCGGAATGATTGGCCGGAAAACGCCTTTCATCCCATAAGCCTGAGGTCTGGTGCGCCGGCCAAGCTCCAGAATGTCCCGAAAGCCCGCTGTCGTGATCAGTCCAGTCTTCGCCAGTTTGCGCTCAAGAACGGCATTGGTTGTCGTCGTCGTTCCGTGGACAATCAGATCGACGGCGCTCGGGTCGACACCCGCCTCGGCAATGGCGTTCAGGACGCCAAACGCCTGATTGTCCAATGTGGTCGCCGTCTTGGCCATCCGGATACCGCCAGTATCCGGATCAAGCATGACGAGATCCGTGAAGGTTCCGCCGACATCGACGCCGATGATTCCGCCTTTAGCCAAGACCCCGCCCGCCATAGTTTGTTCCCGCAGTTCGCGTACCGCAGATTGCTTGTATACAAATAAAAACGTGGCGCGCGACTTTTAGTCAACCTTAATCGAGATCGCGGCCGTGACCGGCGTTCCATCGACGACATAGGCGCGGTGATCGTTGGTGTTCAGTGTCACCCGGACTTCATGCGTACCCTGTGGCAGGGCACCGATATGCACTTCCGGCTCGTACAGCCGCCCCAACTTGACGCCGCCAACATAGATGTGGCCGTGCCCCATGCCCGGCACGTGGTAAAGCCCGGCGAGTTCCTTGGAAAACTGGAAATCCTCGGCATTGACCTGCAGGCGCCAGCCCTCTCCCTCCGGAGCCACCGAGAGAGAAATCTCCGGTGCCGGCTCACCCTCCCCGACAGCGCAAATCTCACCGAGACCGAACAGCCCGACTTCACCGGCCGCACCCTCTTTCGCCGGATCGGCAAGACGGGCCTTGATCGTTATCTTGCCCGCCTTGGCAAAAGTCAGCTCCACGGGCAGCAAGGTGCCGTCGGCCAAGGGAGATTCGATATTGCTCAGACGAATATGTGCGCCATCCAGAGCAAGGGCGGCCGGGCCAGTCGGGATCGGCAGGCCGGGTGTCTCGATCGGGCTGTAAAGACTGGCCAGGCCTGCACTGCTGAAGGCCCCGATCAGGCGGTCCGGCTCACCCGTATTCTGGATATTCAGAAAGATTGCGGCATCCTGGTCATTTAGGGGTTTCGCAACAGCGTCACTGACCAGAAGATGTGTCGCACTTCCATCTCGCATGGAGCCCCACCACAATCCGCCGGCCATCGCAGCCAGGACCAAAAAAATCAGGATGGTTCTCATGACGCCACTCTCACATGGAAATACCCTATGACAGTGCGGAAATTGATTTTTGCGGTCAAGCTGGCGGTCCTCTGGCCGGGAACGGCATGGGCTCATGCGTCCGAGCAGGGATTCGTGCTGCTGCTGCCGACCGGCGTTTATACGGCATCCGGTGTTGCCGTGGTCGCGCTCACCGTGGCCTTGCTGATCGCCATTCCGGGCCGTTTCATTCTGACACTGTTTCGCGAGCGCAGTTTCACGGCTCCGGCATGGGAAAATCTTCGGACAATCACCAGCCTCATATCTTTTCTGGGTATGCTGGCGGCGATCTATATCGGCCTCACCGGACCGCGCGATCCCTTGTCCAATCTGATGCCGCTGATGTTCTGGACTGTTGGCTGGATCGGCCTGGTCAGCCTGACAGGATTGTTCGGAGATCTGTTTTTCTGGCTCAATCCCTGGACCGGCCTTTACCGCCTTCTCGGCTCAATACGGCCGTTGGTTCATCTACCTTCCCGGCTCGGCGTCTGGCCGGCTGTTCTGCTGCTGGTCGGATTTGCCGCCTTTCTGCTCGCGGATATAGCTCCCGACGATCCGGGCCGTCTGGCCAAGCTGGTGGGGTTTTACTGGCTTGCGATGATGATGGGCCTGGTGCTGTGCGGGCCAAACTGGCTGGGGCAGGTCGAACTCGGATCGGTCCTGTCCGCGCGCTATGCGGATCTAGCGCCGGTACAGACCGGTAATCAGGCGGGTGCCGGCATCCCCGGCTGGCGTCTGATTGGCCGCAAGCCTGTTCCCGCAGCGGGAATATTCGCCTTGACCCTGCTCGCCGCCGGAAGTTTCGACGGAATAAACGAAACCTTCTGGTGGCTGGGAATAATCGGGGTCAACCCGCTTGAATTCCCTGGCCGCTCCGCCGTTGTCGTGCCGACGCTTCTCGGTCTGTTCGGCGCGGTCGTCGCCTTACCCGTGATGTTTGCCATAACCGTCTGGCTGGGTCTGGCCGCGGCCCGGACAAAAGCGAAATTCACAGACGTGTTCGAGCGGCTCGCACTGAGTTTGCTGCCGATCGCGTTTGCCTATCATATTGCCCATTACCTGACCTCCTTCCTGGTGAACGGCCAATATACTCTTGGTGCCCTGAACGATCCCTTCGCGCGCGGCGCGGATGTCCTGGGGCTTGCGCCGTTTCATGTCACCACGGGTTTCTTCAACAGTATCGCTACGGTCGAGATTATCTGGCTGTCTCAAGCGGGAGCGGTTGTCCTGGGGCATGTATGGTCCGTACTGCTGGCACACCGGATGGCCCTCGGTCTGTTCCCGGAGAACCGTCGTGCCGTTCTGGTCACGCTGCCACTCTCTATTTTCATGATTTTGTACACATTTTTGGGATTATGGTTGCTCGCGGCTCCGAGGGGAGCATGAGCGTTATCTCAGATCGACCGCAGCTGTCCGGAAGAAACCGCTGGACATGTTGCATGTATACAAACAAACTTTTCGCGAGGTTAAGCGGACCATTCAAAAACCAGCGCCTCGCCAACAGGGAGACTGCCGATGTTTAACAAGTTACCAAGTCGCCGAACTCTCATAAAAGGGGCGGCGGCCAGCGGCCTTTTGGCGGCTGTACCTTTGTCTGGCCGATTTGCCCAGGCTCAATCCTCCGCACCGATCAAGATCGGCTTCCAGCAGCATTCAACGGGAATTGGCGCTGCCTACGGACGCTGGTACGGACGGACAACCGCTGCCGCTGTCAAGGCGATCAACGATGCAGGCGGCATCAACGGCCGCCCGGTCGAAATTGTCGCCGAGGATGACGGAACCGATCCCAAGCGCGGGGCGGAAGTGGTCGAGAAGTTCGCCAATCAGCATGGCTGCGACGTGGCGTTCGGGACACTCTTCAGCCACGTGGTCTATGGATCGGCCCCCGCTGCCGGGGAACTCAAGATCCCGTATTTCGTGGTCTCTGAAGGCCATCACGTGGCCAGCGGCAAGCTAAACCGCTACACGCTTCAGCCCGGTATCACCGACGTGAAGAGCCAGGTTCAGGCCATGGCACCGTTCATCGGCAAAAATCTCGGCAAGAAGGTCACGATGATCTTCCCGGATTTCGCCTTTGGCCACGACCATCGCGATTTCTTTACCTCGGCTATCGAGGCGCAGGGTGGCGAGGTGCTCGAGCACATTGCGATCCCGCCGAGCGAAACCTCCTTCACCAAGTATTTCCCGCGTATCCCGCGTGAGACAGAGGTGATCTACCATGTCATGGTAGGCCCGGGCGTCCTGACGTTCGTCAAGGAGCTGGGGGAATTCTTCGGCCCGTCTCGGCCTGAAATCTTCGGCTTCATCGACAGCCTGGAAGCTGTCGATCTCTCCTCTCCCGGTCTGGATTTCCTGGAAGGGACTTACTTCTGGGAAGGCAATCCGCGTTATGCGCAAGCCGACCAGACCAGTTTCGACAAGAACTATCGCGCAGCTGTGGGCGTCGACGAGAACGGGGCTTCGGTCTCCGATCCGAAAGACGTCTCCACTTACGCACACATGTTCGGATGCTGGGAGACGCTGAATATCATCAAGGCGGGAATGGAAGCCTCCGGTTATCAGGGGCCGTCCGATCGCCAGAAGCTGATTGAAGCCGTCGAAGCGATCACGGACATCCCGGAGAGCGACGCTCATCCGCAAGGCCCGAAACTGTTCAACGGCAAGACCCACCAGGTCTTCGGCGTGCAGTACATCTCCCGGGTCGAGAACGGAAAGCTGGTGAAGGTTCACACCACGTCCATTGAGGACACGCTGTATCCGGACGAAGTCGACTACACGAAGATGTCCTTCTGATCACTTTTTAGGAGCGCCGGAGCCCACTGGGCTCCGGTTTGCTATTCCAGAGAAAAATGGATTTTGGTCCTCACCTTCTGCTCGCCTCGCTAGAGGGCGCTGTCGGCGCCGCCGTGCTCGCATTGACTGCGCTCGGCCTCTCGCTGGTGTTCGGCGTCATGCGGGTCGTCAATGTCGCGCATGGCGAATTCTTCATGCTGGGCGCCGTGGCGACGTGGTTCGTGGCCTCGATTATCCCGGGGCACCCCGCCATCGCTTTTCTGGCCGCCCTGGTCATAGCTCCGCTGTTTGCCGCCGCGCTGGCCATTGCCGCGGATCATCTGGTCCTGAAGCATGTCGATTACGATCCGGAAGCGACGATCGTCGCGACCATCGGCATTCTCTACATTCTCCAGCAAGCAGTGCTGATGACATACGGACCGGAAGCGCGCCCGGTGGAGCCGCCCTTCAACAGCCGCATCGCCCTGCCCTGGTTCGAATTCGGCGAAACCGGTCTGCAACTTTATTACCCATGGGGCTTCGGCACGACGAGCTACAAGCTGTTCGTCATCGGTGCCGCCATGTTCATTCTTGTCGGCTTCTGGCTGCTGTTTTCCCGCACGCGCCTAGGACTGGTGTTGCGTGCGACCCAGCTTGACCGGGAAACCGCACAGGCCTTCGGCATCTCGGTTCAGCGGGTCTATTCTCTTGTTTTCGGCCTCGGCGCAGGCCTCGCCGCCCTGGCGGCGGTTCTGATCGTACCGATCCAGCAGGCACACTATCTGATGGGCGGCGATCCGCTCCTGCTGAGCTTTATTGTCGTCATCATCGGCGGGCTCGGCTCGATCCGCGGCACTGTCGTCGCCGCGATCATCATTGGCATGTCCGACGGCATCATCTCGGTGTTTTTCAGCCCGACGCTCGCCAAGATCATCGCCACCATGCTGGTCGCGCTGATCCTGGTCTTCCGTCCGCAAGGCCTTTACGGGAAGAAACCGTCATGAGCACCATCAAACGCGAGACCGCGCTTCATGTCGGCCTGATCGGCGTGCTTTTCTGCCTCTGCTTTCTGCTCCCCGCCTATCATCAGGGGAATCTGGCGCGGATCATGGTGCTGGCCACTTATGCGGTCGGCTACAATGTGCTTTTCGGCTACACGGGATTGCTCAGCCTCGGACACGCGATGTTTTTCGCTGCGGGCATGTATGGGCTGGGCCTCGCCATGCAATATGGCGGCGTCCCCGCACTCCCGGCTTTCTTTGTGGGGATCCTGGCGGCGGCGGTGCTGGCGGCGCTGGTTGCGGTGCTCGCGCTCAGAACGATCGGCGTGGCTTTCATGATCGTCACCCTGATGTTCGCGCAGGCAGCGTTTTTGACGATCCTTCATTTCGGTGAATGGACACGCGGTGACGAAGGATTTGTGCTGCCCCAGGCAACCCGGCAGATAGCCGGACTGGACCTGACCGACCCCGTGACGCGCTATCTCGCGGCGCTGCTGCTCTTTTCAACGGTTTTACTTATCACCGCCCGGATCATGCAGGTCTCTTTCGGTCATGTCCTGGTCGCTGTACGCGAAAACGAAGAGCGGACGCAGATGCTCGGATATAACGTCTTCAGGCATAAATTCGCGGCTGTGGTGATTTCGGGATCGATCGCGGGAGCGGCGGGTGCCGGTTACGCCCTGCTCTTCGGTTATGTGGGCGCGACCTTCGCATCTGTTCACTATTCCATCTTTCCGCTGCTCTGGGTCTTGCTGGGCGGTGCGGGGACGACCATCGGTCCGCTGATCGGCGCGGCCTTCATGTTCTACCTGATCGATTATTCCAGCAGTCTGACCAGCGCCTACATGATCATTGCCGGTCTGGTGCTTGTCCTCCTGACCCTGTTTGCCCGGGCCGGGATAGTGGGGGAAATCCGGAGGCGCTGGGTGCCGTGGCTGCCATGATGTTGCTGCAGACAAAAGCCCTGAGCCGCCGATATGGCGGATTGACCGCCGTAGACCGGGTCGATTTCTCACTCCCGGAAGGACAGGTGCACGCCTTGATCGGCCCGAACGGCGCCGGAAAGAGCACGTTCGTCGGCATGGTCGCCGGACGGATCAAAGCCAGTGACGGCGAAGTCTGGTTCGACGGCAAAGACGTTACCCCTCTGCCTGCGCATGCACGCATCCGGCGCGGCATGGCCTACACATTTCAGATCACGGCGATCTATGCCCGCCTCAGTCTGTTCGACAATGTTGCGCTGGCGCTCGGATCACGCGAGGAAGCTGACGTTTTGGCAGTGCTTGACCGGGTTGGCCTCCGGGACCGGGCGGATCAGATCGCTGGCACCCTTTCCTACGGCCATCAGCGCCTTCTCGAAATCGCCATGGGCGTCGCCCAGAACCCGCGCCTGCTCATTCTTGACGAGCCGACCCAGGGTCTCGCCGAAAGCGAGATCGCCGGTTTCAAGGAGTTGATCGGCCGGCTGCGGGCAGAGACGACGATCCTGCTGATCGAACATAATATGGATGTCGTCATGTCACTCGCCGATGCCATCACCGTGCTCGAGACCGGCCGTGTTCTGGCCTCCGGTACACCCGAGGAAGTCCGCGCCGATGCACGCGTCCAGCACGCCTACCTGGGGACGGCTCCATGTTGAAGCTCGACAGGGTCAGTGCGGGATACGGTCCCGTTCAGGTGCTTCACGAGGTCAGTTTCGAAGCGGTTCCGGGTGAAGTGCTCTGCCTGCTCGGCCGTAACGGCGCGGGAAAGACCACGACCCTGAAAGCAATCATGGGGCTGGTGAAACCGTCCGGTGGCAAGGTGCTTCTCGACGGACAGGACATAAGCGCCCTGCCGGCAGAAGAAGCGCCCAAGCGGGGCATTGGATATATTCCGCAAGGACGGCGCCTGTTCTCGGAACTCACGGTCGCCGAGAATATCGAAATCGGCCTGATGGCCCGCGACAAGGGAACGGAAACCCGCGAGCGGGTCCTGGAGATGTTTCCCCGTCTCCGCGAACGTCTCGATCAGCGTGCCGAGACCCTCTCCGGCGGAGAGCAGCAGATGCTGGCGACGGCCCGCGCGCTCTGCCTGGAGCCATCGGTTCTCATGCTGGACGAGCCGACCGAAGGATTACAGCCGTCAATGATCGATATCATCAGGGAGACGATCGTCGAGATGCGGGCACAAGGCGTCGCGGTCATCCTGGTTGAACAACGGATCGAAGCGGTTCTGTCTCTGGCGGATCGCGTTGCGTTTCTTGAGAACGGGCACGGACGTGAAATCGTTCCGGTGGCTGATCTCAAGTCCGATCAGACGCTCTTGCACAAATATGTCGGTGTTTAACCCGGCTCTGTCGTTCAGACGAGTTTCGCCAGGATGGCTTCCAGTGTTTCGGTTTCCTCGGCCGTAAGCGGCTCGAGCGTTTCTTCCCTGGCCCGGAGAGCCTGAACATGCGCAGCCTCGAAAGCCGCCTGCCCTTCCTCGGTCAACTCCACGATACGGAGTCGCTGATCATTCTGGTCCGGGCGCAATGTCAGCAGATTCTTGGCCATCAAACGCTCGACGACCCCTTTGATCGTGGCCGAGTCCATCGCCGTCATGCGTCCCAGTTTGTTCTGGGACAGAGGGCCAAGCTCATAGAGTCGGGCAAGGGTGGCGAACTGTGTCGGCGTCATACCGTCAACATGCCGGCTGAAGATCGCGACATGGCGTTGATTGGCCCGCCGGAGGTTGAAACCGACCTGATTTGAAAGCCGGTACGTATCGGCCATGTTGCTGCTTTTTCCCATCCGCTTCTATTGACAGGTTGACGGGGTTGCCGCAACATCCACTTGTATACAAACAAGTTTGTGTGTTCATGATGCCAGCCACGATGACCTATCTGCGACCTGATATGTTGGCGTCTGCCCTGGATGCACTGGCATCGAGGCCGCTTACCGTGGCAGCGGGTTGTACTGACCTTTACCCGTCGACCGAACGCAAGTCCCTTCCCTACGACGTGCTGGACATTACCGGAATCGAAAGCCTCTCCGGTATCCGCCGGGATCAGGAAGGCTTGACGATCGGTGGGACGACAACCTGGGCCGAGATCGCTGAAGCGGATCTGCCGCCTGCCCTGCATGCCTTGCAACTGGCCGCGCGGGAGGTTGGATCGAGACAGATCCAGAACCGGGGAACAATTGCCGGCAACCTCTGCAACGCCTCACCCGCGGCGGACGGTGTGCCGCCTCTTCTGGTGCTCGATGCAGAGGTCGAGCTGAGTGCATCAAGCGGTGTGCGCACTCTGCCTCTTGCGGACTATCTGACCGGCCCGCGCAAAACACAGCGGCGACCGGACGAAATCCTGACTGCGGTGAAGATCCCGGCCAAGGCTCTTGCCGGAAGCAGTCATTTTCTGAAACTGGGTGCCCGCACATATCTTGTGATCTCGATTTCCATGGTTGCGGCACGTGTCGTGATCGAAGACGGCATCGTGACCGAAGCGGCTCTGTCCGTCGGCGCCTGCGGGCCCGTCGCACAACGGCTGGATGCTGCGGAACGCGCTCTTGTCAGTCATCCGCTGAACCCGGACGCGGTATCTGACCAGCTCGTCGCTGATGCCCTGAGCCCCATCGACGATATCCGCGCGGATGCTGATTACAGAAACACAAGCGCTGCCGAGTTGCTTCGCCGCACGTTGCGCGCACTACAGGCCGGTCCGGGAGACATGGGATGAATGTGCATTCAAGCCGAATGATGCTGACTGTCGCCGGTGAACAGCATGCCATCCTGTCCGAGCCGGGACGCCGGCTGTCCGAGGTGCTTCGGGATGACCTCGGCCTGAAGAGCGTGAAGATCGGTTGCGATGCCGGTGATTGCGGCGCCTGCACCGTGCTGATCGATGGCAGGCAGCATTGCGCATGCCTTACCCCCGTTGCCCAGGTTGCCGGACGGCGGGTCGAGACGGTGGAAACCGCCGATCCGGCTCTGATGGGGCGGCTGCAAAAGGCGTTTCTGGCACACGGTGCTGCGCAATGCGGCATTTGCACACCGGGCGTTCTGATGGCCTCCATGGAGTTGTTGCAGAACAACCAAAAACCCGACATTGCCGAAATCGAGGACACGCTCGCCGGTGTGCTGTGCCGCTGTACTGGCTACAGAAAGATCATATCCGCCATTATGGCAGTCGGATCGCCGATAGAAGAGACAGTCGCCCCTGTTGCCGGGAAAGCAGTTGGCCACCCGGTGCCGAGACTGGACGGTGTCCGGAAGGTCGACGGCACGGAAATCTTTGGCGCCGACTATGCACCCGAAGGATCTCTTGCGGTTCGGGCCATCCGCTCTCCGTACCACCATGCCCGTTTTGAACTCGGCGACATCGTGCAATGGCAGATAGGCCATCCCGGTATCTCTGCCGTGGTGACAGCGGCGGACATTGAGGGGGAGAACCGGTTCGGCGTTATCCCGCCACTCGCAGATCAACCGGCCATCGCCGAAGAAGTCACGCGCTATCGTGGCGAGCCTGTGGCCCTGATCGTCGGCGACCCGGAACTGGTCGAAGCGATGGATCTCGAAAATTTCCCGGTCACATGGACCGCCCTGCCCCATAGCCTAACGCAAGCCGAGGGCGGAATGGCTGGTGCCCCCCAATTGCATGAGACCCGATCAGAGAACACGCTGATTCGGGGCCGCGTCGCCAGTGGAGATCCGGACCAAGCCATGCAATCGGCGGCGCATGTCGCGTCCGGGAGCTTCGAAACCTCCTATGTCGAGCACGCCTATATCGAACCGGAAGCGGGTGCCGCCTGGCTTGATGGCGATACATTGGTGATTCAGGCCTGTACGCAAGCGCCGGTGATGGACCGGGACGATACTGCAAAGGTTCTGGGCCTGCCGGTGGAACGGGTCAGGATCATTCCGTCGGCTGCCGGTGGCGGGTTCGGCTCGAAGCTCGACATCACGGTCCAGCCGCTCCTTGGGCTGGCCGTTCTGAAGACGGGACGGCCCTGCCGCATGGTCTTCAGCCGGTCCGAATCCATGCGGGCCAGCACGAAGCGCCATCCCGGTACGCTGGATGCATCGATTGGTGCCGACGAGAACGGCCGGATTACGTCCATGGTCCTGCATGGCGATTTCAATACCGGCGCCTATGCCAGCTGGGGGCCAACCGTGGCGACCCGCGTCCCCGTGCATGCCTCCGGCCCCTACCTCACCCCGAACTATCGGGCAACCAGCCGGGCCATCCATACCAACGGGCCGACTGCGGGCGCTTTCCGGGGCTTTGGCGTGCCGCAGGCGGCGATCTGCCAGGAAGTGCTGTACGATGATCTTGCCGGGAAATGCGGCATTGATCGACTGGAATTCCGGCGCCTGAACGCGCTACGGGATGGCGATGCGACGCCGTCCGGCCAGGTGCTGCAAGCCGTCGGGATCGAGGAATGCCTGGACGCGCTCAAACCTCATTGGGACAGGGCACTCGCCGAAGCCGCCGCACATAATGAAACGTCACCGGTGCTGAAACGCGGCATCGGCGTCGCTTCCTGCTGGTACGGATGCGGCAACACGGCTTTGCCGAACCCCTCGACGATCCGCATCGGCATCACGGCCGGGGGCACGCTCAAACTGCACCAGGGCGCAACCGATATCGGTCAGGGCTCAAACACCGTGATCACACAAATCGCGGCGGACGCGCTGGGCGTCCCGCTCAGCTTGTTCGAGCTGATCGGTCCCGACACGGCTCTGACGCCGGATTGCGGCAAGACCTCGGCCTCCCGCCAGACCTATATTTCCGGCAAGGCGGCGGAGCGCTCGGGCGTGGCTCTGCGCGACACTATCCTGCGCCTCACCAATTTGCCGGAAACCGCGCGCATCGAACTCGGCACCGGCAGCATCATCGTCAGCCACGGCGACGAACGGCGCGAGATCGATCTGAAGGCGCTTCCGGTGAACCCGGACGGCTATGTCCTGATGGCGGAAGAGACATACGATCCGCCAACGACCGCGCTGGACGAGGACGGTCAGGGCACGCCTTACGCCGTCTATGGCTACGGCGCGCAAATGGCCGAAGTCGAAGTCGACTTGCTACTCGGCAGGACCAGGGTCATTCGCATCACCGCCGCACATGATCTTGGACGGGTCATCAATCCGCTGCTTGCCGAGGGTCAGGTCGAAGGCGGGATTGCGCAGGGGCTTGGGCTTGCCCTGATGGAAGAGTTCATCCCGGGCCGCACGGAGAACCTGCATGACTATCTGATCCCGACGATCGGAGACATGCCGGAAGTGCAGTCGATCTTCATCGAGAAACACGATCCGGAAGGGCCGATGGGTGCCAAAGGGCTTGGCGAGCATGTGTTGATCCCGACCGCCCCCGCGATCCTGAATGCAATCAGGCACGCATCCGGTGCCCGGATCACAAAGGTCCCCGCCCTGCCCCATCGTGTGCTCGCGGCGATAAAGGCCGCGCAATGAGCCGCCCCGAAAAAATCCGCTGCGATGCCTGTCCGGTGATGTGTTTCATCGCCGAGGGCCGGGCTGGAGCCTGTGACCGTTATGCCAACGAGAATGGCAAGATCATTCGCTGCGATCCGCTGACGATCCTGGACAAACGTCTGGCCAAAGGCGACGAGATCAAGCCGTTTCTTGCCGCCGAATGGGACGGGCAGACCGTATCGGGCGACACGGTGGTTGTCTCTGCCGTCGGTGCTGGCACGACCTATCCGGACTTCAAACCCGCTCCCTTCATCGTCAGCCGGGAGATCGACGGTGCGGATTTCGTCACCGTCGTCACCGAAGCCATTTTCTCCTATTGCGGCGTCAAGGTGAAGATAGACACCGACCGCCACCTTGGTCACGAAGCGGCGATCGTCCGGGCGGAAGGCGAGCCGGTCGGTCATGTCATGACCTCGGAATACGGCTCGCAGATGCTGTCGCTCGGCGGCGTCGACCACCTGACCGGAGGCAGCAAGGCCGAAGGCCGCAAGACCTGTGCCGCGCTTCTGAGCCTGTGCAACAAGGAGCCGGTCGAGCTGACCGTGGATGGCGGCTCGACGGTGATCGTACAGGCCGGAAAGCCCCCTATCGTCGACGGTACACCCGAAGAGCGGATGCGGGTCGGTTGCGGCTCCGCCGCCATCGGCATGTTCGCCTCGCAATGGAAGGGCCTCGTGGACGATGTGGTGGTAGTGGACGATCACATTACCGGCGTTGTCTCGGAGCATCAGGCCGGAAAGGTCATCGACTGGCCGGATACGGGCATCAGCATTCTCGGCCATCGCTCGACGCCGGGCCGCTATTTCCGCGTCGCAGAACCCGGTCTTGGCTGGGGCGGCACCAATATCGAGGACCCGCTGAGCATTCTCGGCCCCTGGAAGGAAAAGAAAGGCGCCCGGCCCGGTCTGTCCGTCCTCATGGTCTCCACCACAGGTGAGCATTCCGGCTATTACGTACTCGACGAGGATTTACAGCCGGTCGAACAACAGATGCCTGAGGAGCTGAGACGGTCCGTCGACCTGATTGCGGAGAATTGCGAGCCAGCTCTCTGTACCGTTCTGTTCATGGGAGGCGCGGGCGGCTCGCTCCGCTCGGGTGTTACCCGAAACCCCATCAATCTCACCCGGTCGGTGCAGGGCCGTAAGACGCAGGTCACGGTCGGCGGTGCCCCGGTCTATGTCTGGCCGGGTGGCGGCATCACCATTATGGCCGACGTCATGCAGACACCTGACGGCGCGTTCGGCTCCGTTCCGACTCCGGCGCTGGTCGCGCCTCTCGAGTTTACCGTCAGCCGCGCGGAATACCGGCAGCTCGGCGGGCATGACGATGCCGTCCGCTCTCTGGAAGACGTTCTTGCCCTGGGCGGAGAATATGGCTCCGACAGCCGCATCCTCGGAACCGGCGGATGAGTGCCGCGCCGCAAGCGGCCATGCTGCCGGACGGACAGCGGTTGCATCTGCATCATGGGCCGATCGACCTGATTATCCAGGCTTGGGGGCCTGAGCGCGCGGCCTGTTACGAGCAGGCGGCTGCCCGCTTTCAAACCATTCTGACAGGACTGGTATCGGAATTGCCGGCCTTGCGCTCACCGGTATCGCGCACGTCGGTTTTCAATGACCCGGTCGCGCGACGGATGAAAGCCGCAGTCGCCGGATATAAGGGCGTTTTTATCACGCCAATGGCAGCCGTTGCCGGGGCGGTTGCGGATGAAATCCTGTCGGCGATGATCGCCGGGCGTGATGTTCCGAAAGCCTATGTGAACAATGGCGGCGATATCGCTTTTCATCTCTCGGGAGGCGAAAGCACTGTTGCCGCCGCACCGGGAGGCGCCATCCATATCCGCGCTGCCGATCCGGTGCGCGGTATAGCCACTTCCGGCTGGCGTGGCCGCAGTCACTCCCTCGGGATCGCGGATGCGGTCACGGTCGCGGCCCGGTCGGCCGCCGCCGCCGATGCCGCTGCGACTTTGATCGCAAACGCTGTCGATCTGCCCGGCCACCCCGCAATCGAACGGGTGCCGGCACGGGACATCGCACCGGACAGCGACCTCGGAGACCGGGAGATCACTGTCTCCGTTGGCGCCCTAACCCATGCCGAGATAACCACGGCTCTTCAGAACGGCGAAGCGTTGGCCCGGCACCTCGTCTCGGAAGGAAAGATCACCCAGGCGTCATTGATGCTCAGTGGTGATGTCGTGGTCATAACTGCCGAAACAGAAACCGCTATCCAGGGAACGCTCGCCCATGCCTGATTTTTCCGTCCGCAAGATGCAGATGATCATCGAGGAAGTCCGGCATGATGGCGGCCCGCCCCCTGAAACGCCGCGGCAGCTTGGTGCCATCCTGGCCTGCGTTCACAATCCGTTTGCCGGCCGGTATGAGGCCGATCTCCAGCCTGCGATGGAGGACTTGAAGCCTCTCGGTCTGGAGATGAGTGAGCGCCTGATCGCGGCACTCGGCGGCGCGGACCAGATAGACGGTTATGGCAAGGCGATGCTGGTCGGCGAGAACGGGGAGCTCGAGCACGGGGCTCTCTGGCATGTTCCAGGCGGATATGCGATGCGCCAGCTGCTTGGTGAGTCGAACGCGATCGTGCCATCCAACATGAAGCGGGGCGGAGTCGGCTCGAGCCTGGATATACCGCTCGGCCATATCAATGCGGCTTATGTACGGAGCCATTTCGATGGTTTCGAAGTCCGCCTGCCGGACGGACCGCGCGCGGATGAAATGATCCTGGCGCTGGCCATGTCATGCGGTGGCCGGGTGCACAGTCGTATGGGCGGGCTGGAAGCCTGGGACGTGAAAGGCGAAGACGGCCTCAGATAGGCCTGACTTATATATTGCTTGTATACAAGCAATATTGTTCGCGGCAAGATACCGACAGGATTTCGATGGAGATGAGTCATGTCGGACGCGATGCAGGAAACAGGCGGTAACGAAACAGGCACGCAGGACTTTCCAGTCCCGGCAGGCGTCTATGCCGAGCCGGTCCTTTCCGTAAAGCATTATACGGACCGCCTGTTCTCATTCCGGATAGCCCGCCCTGCCGCCTTCCGGTTCCGGTCCGGGGAATTCGTCATGATCGGCCTTCCGAACGCGGAGAAGCCGGTCTTCCGGGCCTATTCCATCGCATCGCCATCCTGGGACGAAGAGCTGGAATTTTATTCCATCAAGGTTCCGGACGGGCCGCTGACGGAACACCTGCAAAAGATCAAGCCCGGCGACACAGTGCTCCTGCGGAAGAAGTCCGTCGGGACCCTCGTCAACGATGCCCTGATCCCGGGCAAGCGGCTTTGGCTATTCTCGACGGGAACGGGCATCGCGCCGTTCGCAAGCGTTATCCGGGATCCGGAAACCTACGATAAATTCGAACAGGTCATCCTGTGCCACACCTGCCGCGAAGTGGGTGAGCTGACCTATGGCCACGAGCTCGTCGAGGCGACCAAATCCGATCCGTTGATCGGAGAAGAAGCGTCGGTAAAACTCATGCATTACGCCACCACGACACGGCAAGAGAGCTCGCATATGGGACGGATCACCGATCTTATTCAGAGCGGTAAACTGTTCACCGACCTCGACCTCCCGCCGCTCGATCCCAAGGTGGATCGCGGGATGATCTGCGGCTCCATGGATTTCCTGAAAGATACCAAACGGATCCTGGAAGAAGCTGGCCTCACCGAGGGTGCGAACTCCAATCCCGGTGAATTCGTCGTAGAGCGCGCTTTCGTCGATTGAGCGATATCAGATGTAACAGCGCTTTACCGGGCTCAGTCCTTCATGACGATTTTCGCCGCCGGTGCGCGGCCTGCTGAATCGACAAGGGTCTTGAAGGTTGTCCTTGTGTCCGATTTCTCGAAGCTTTTGGAAAACCGGATCATCCCGTCCGATGTTCGCAGCAACACATGATGTTGCCGGCATAGTGCAGCGAGGTCACCGAGGAAAGCTGCTGCTTCGTCTTTCGTAAGAAGCAGTTTCTGGTGATCTTTCTGTAACTCGCCGATCAAATTCGGGTCTATCATCGGGTTCCGGTTCCTCGGTCGCGGTCAATACTGGATCTCTGTGTGGGCAGAATAGCACTTGAGGATGCTCTGAAGAAACCTGGTCGGGTGATCACCTGGCATGCGGGCGAGCACAACAGATCGCACAAGAGCTCACAGCGCGAAGATTACATTACGGTCGTCCCCAAGGAACTCGCAGGCATGCTGCATGCCATTGGCTCGACGACCACGCTTTATGAGTTCCTGGAAGTTTTTATCGAAGATCTGCTTTACGAGCGCTTTGCCACTCCGGATTCAGCCGGGCTGGGTTCGGCTGACATGTCCGGCGCGGGCGACGAACCTGTTCTGGAGTTACGCGGATATTTCGATCGCTGGATGGAATTTTATGTCCGCGAAGTGATCCCGCCCCTGCCCGATCCGTCAGGACCGGAAGGCGCGGCGGGCTTCGTTACCGCCATGCAGCGGCAGCAGCCCCGCTGGCTTATTCTGGCAAACCAGAATGCGCGTGACGAGGCACGGTGTATGGAAGGGTTTGAAACCCTGCTCGATGTCGCCGGGACGGTATCGAATCGTTTCGATTTGCGCCTGGATCTGGAGATGGCCCGAAACGGCTTCAGGAGCATGTTGCGCAGGCGGGCTGAATCCGATGGAAAGCCGGCTGACTGGAGCCTGCTCGATCTTGGAAAATTATGACCAATGGCGTTAAGGCTTCCTCTTATCCTGCTGCTGAAGCTTATTAATTTCCCGGCGGCCATGTTTAAAAACTGGTACGGCCTTTCAGATCCTGAAACGGCAGCATGACATGCTCTCTGTAAGCCGGGCGCTCCTGCAAGCGTTCGTACCAGGCCTCGACATGCGGTACCGCGGGCCATTCCAGGTCCATGCCGAAGAGCCGGTAAAGATTGGTTCCGGCCGGAATATCCGCCAGACCGAATTGCCGCCCGCCAAGAAATTCACGGCCTTCCAGGGCATCGTCCAGACGCTTTAGGTGTTGGCCTGTAAGCTTTTGTTTTTCGCGGATAGTTGGCCAGTCCCTCTGTGCTTCCGGCGCGCGGAAGTAGCCCCAGAATATCCCGGTCAGAAATGCTGGCTGAAGGCTGGTCTGGGACCAGTCCATCCACCTGTCGGCTTGTGATCTGGCCGCGGGATCGTCCGGCCAGAACGCGGCATCGCCAAAGACGGCGGCGAGGTAGCGCAGAATGGCGTGGGATTCCCAGACAACTGTTCCGTCATGGTCTATCACGGGAACCCTGCCGTTCGGATTCATGGCGAGAAAGGCGGGATCATCCAGTCCACCCGCCGCGCCGCCCAGTTCCGTGTGCTCATGCGGCAGATCAAGCTCGCCGATCAGCCACATGACTTTCTGCACGTTGAAGGCACTGCGCCGTCCCCAGACTTTCAGCATTCACCTGCTCCCACGATCCCTGCTCAGGCCAGCATAGTACGGCCTGTTGGCCGATGCGCAATCAGCCGGTCACTGCATATCCGGAAACTCACTGACACCGAACGAGCACGCCATTGCCAACCATGACAGTCCTAGACTGAAGGATCGAAATCTATCCTCCAGGAGATCCGGGAATATGGGCGCGGTCAGTGAGTTCGAATACCGCTACAACATGACGATCAAGGCATTTCCGTCACATGCCGAACCAGCCTTCGAGAGCGCGGCACAGCAGGAAGAAGTCTGGGGCTGCAACTGGGGCTGCGACAATGATGTCGGCCAGCTGCGGAAGGTGCTGATGCACCGTCCCGGCGACGAGATGAAGATCATCGACCCGAAAATGCGCCTTGAGCAACTGGGCTCATACGGTGATGCCGAGGGCGAAACCTGGTATTGGCGCGGTGACGAGGTTTATCCGGTCGAGGAGCTGCAGGCGCAGCATGACGGTCTGGCTGACGCGCTGCGGGCCGAAGGGGTCGAGGTTGTCTATCTGAAGCGCTGCGCACCCGGGCGGCACAAGGCGGTCTATACCCGTGATTCCTGCATCGGGGTCAAGGGAGGGGCAATCGTCACCCGTCTCGGTCCGATCGTCCGGCGCGGAGAGGAAGCGCCGGTCACCGAAACTCTTGGCTCGATCGGCATGCCTATCCTGCGCACCATCCACGGCACCGGCCTGATGGAAGGCGGCAGTTTCGTCTGGCTGAATTCAAAGACCACCGTGATCGGCCGTTCCTCGCGGGTGAACGAGGAAGGCACGCGCCAGGTCGAGGAAGTGCTGAATGCGCAAGGCGTCGAGCTGCTGCGCGTCGATCTGACCGGCTACCGGCTGCATATCGACGGCACGATGGTAATGGTCGATGTCGATACCGCCATCGTCAATCCAAGCATCCTGCCCTTCTGGTTCCTGGAGAAGCTGGAAGAGCTTGGTATCCGCACCATCGAGGTTCATCCGGACGATCCGACGGGCGTGGTGAACTGCCTCGCGGTCCGGCCGGGGCGCGTGATCATGCAGTCCAACGTCTCGCCCCGCACGGCGGACACCATGGATAAACTGGGCATCGAGATTGTCGAAGTACCCTATGCCAAGATGTTCCAGGGTGGCGGCGGTATTCACTGCTCAACCTCACCGCTGATCCGGGATTCCGTGGACTGATCTTCTGACGTGCTGCGCCGGGGCGCGAGGCCTCGGCGCGGTGCCCTCTTAGATCTCTATAACCAGCCCGTCATAGCCAGGCTCGGTGCCCGGCGGACATTTCGCCAAAGTCTCTTCGTAATCGAGAGAAGCTGCCATATGGGTGAAATACGCCCTGCCCGGCTTTACGCGGTTGATCCAGCCGAGTGCTGTCTCCAGATTGGCGTGGCTTCGGGCCGGCTCGACGCGAAGACAATCCACGATCCAGACCGGAATATTCCGCAGCCTATCCAGCTCGGAATCGGTAAAGATCGCAACATCGGTCGAGTAGGCGAAGACATCGTTGACGAGCAACCCGAGCGACGTACCACTGGGGCCATGATCCTGCTCCGACAACTCGATCGAGAACGGACCGATCTCCAGCATATCCCCGGCGGCGATGTCTTTCGCTTTCAATGGTGAGCGGAAGTGCGGCGGGCTATCCGGCGTTTTCTCGAACATGTATTCGAAACGCTTGAAGAGATCGCTCCGTGTCTTTGCATCCATATAGGCCGGGATCTGCTTGCCGGTTCCCCAGCAGAGCGGCCGTATATCGTCGATGCCATGCACATGGTCCGCATGGCTATGTGTATAGATGATCGCGTCCAGGTCGGTGACCTGAGCATCGACAAGCTGATCATGCAGATCGGGGGTCGTATCGACGAGAACACGCGTCCCGTCCTTTTCCAGCAGGATCGATGGGCGCCGTCTGCGGTTCTTCGGATTTGCCGGATCGCATGCCCCCCAGCCATCACCGACAACCGGAACGCCGGAAGACGGCCCGCATCCGAGCATGGTGATCTTCATGAGCGGAGTCAGGCTCCGCTATTGAGGGCTATGCCCCCGGGCACGGAAACCCGCGAAAACAGACGGAAGAAATTCTCCGTCGTGAGCTTCGCCATTTCCTCTACCGAAACGCCGCGCAACTCGGCTAGTGCCTGATGGGTATGGGCAACATAGGCAGGCTCGTTCCGTTTGCCGCGCTTTGGTACAGGCGCGAGATAGGGAGAGTCCGTTTCGACCAGCAGACGATCCTGCGGCACGTCCCGCACGGTTGAGCGAATATCCTCGGCATTCTTAAAGGTGATGATGCCGCTCAGCGAGACATAGAAGCCGATATCCAGCGCCCGCTCGGCCAGCCGGCGGCCGCTGCTGAAGCAATGCAGAACGCCCGTATAGGGCTTGCGGGCATATTCCGCTTCCAGCAGATCGGCCGTGTCCTCATCCGCATCACGGGCATGGACAATCAGCGGCAGGCCGGTTTCCTGCGCCGCTTGGATATGGGTGGTGAAACTGCGGCGCTGCGCATCGCGTGGGGAGCTGTCGTAGAAGTAATCGAAGCCGGACTCGCCGATGCCGACGACTTTCGGATGTGCGGCAAGCTCGACCAGTTCCTCGACGGATACTTCCGGCTCCTCCCCCGCCTGGTGCGGATGAATGCCGACGGAGCAGAAGACATCGTCATACTGCTCCGCGATCGCGCGGATCTTCGGAAAGGTCGTGATGCGGGTGCTGATCGTCACCATGCGGCAAACACCCGCCTGCCGGGCCCGTTCGATCACCTCGTCCCGTTCTTCCTCAAAGGTCTCGAAATCGAGATGGCAGTGAGAATCGACGATTGCCGGCGCGTTCACTCAGGCCTCCGCTGCTTCCGGTTCGACATAACGCGGGAAGACCGGACTCGGCTTTGGCAGCTCTGTCCCTGGCACCAGCCGGTTTCCGAGAGCGGCGAACTTCCGCTGCTCCTCACCAAGAGCAAGCTGATCCAGCATCTTCGAGGCACTGTCCGGTACAACCGGCTGCATCAGCACGCCGAGCACGCGGATCGTATCGGCCAGCACATAAAGCACGGTCGCCATCCGGTCGGGATCGGTTTTCTTGAGCCCCCATGGAGCCATCTCATCGACATAGCGATTGGCATCGCCAACAATCTGCCAGACCTGATCAAGCGCCTTGTTGAAAGCTTGCGCATCGTACGACTGCCGAATGGACTCAAGCAGGCCAGCTGCCGCATCCATCAAGGTCTTGTCAGCGTCGGTGAAGTCCCCATGCGCCGGCACCTTGCCGTCGCAATTCTTGGCAATCATCGAAAGGACGCGCTGAGACAGGTTGCCGAAATCGTTCGCCAGCTCGCTGTTCACCCGGTTGACCATGGCCGTGTGGGAATAATCGCCATCATTGCCGAACGGTACTTCCCTCAGCAGGAAGTAGCGCACCTGGTCGAGGCCGTATTTCTCGATCAGCTCCAGCGGGTCGATCACATTGCCGACGGACTTCGAAATTTTCTGGCCTTCGTTTGTCCACCAGCCGTGCGCGAAGACACGCTTGGGCAGCGGCAGGTCCGCAGCCATCAGGAAAGCGGGCCAGTAAACGGCGTGAAAGCGCAGGATATCCTTGCCGACCATGTGCAGGTCCGCAGGCCAGAAAGCCTTGTAGTCGCTGCTTTCGGTATCAGGATATCCGGCGGCCGTGATGTAGTTCGTCAGGGCATCGAGCCAGACATACATGATATGGGCGTCGTCGCCCGGAACCTGCACCCCCCATTTAAAGCTGGTGCGGGAGACCGAAAGATCACGCAAGCCGGATTTCACGAAGCTCATGACTTCGTTACGCCGCGCGGACGGAGCGATGAAGTCGGGATGCTCCTCGTAATATTTCAGCAGCGGTTCCTGCCATTTCGAGAGATCGAAGAAATAGCTCGGCTCTTCCACCCATTCGACAGGCGCACCGGTCGGTGCCTTGCCGTCGACAATTTCAGTCTCGGTGAAGAAGGCTTCATCCCGCACGGAATACCAGCCTTCATAGGCGCCGAGATAGATGTGCCCCTTTTCCAGCATCTTGTTCCAGATGGCCCGACAAGCCTTCTTCTGTCGCTCTTCCGTCGTCCTGATGAAATCGTCGTTTGAAAAGTTCATCGCGCTCGCAAGGTCGCGGAAATTCTGGGACACTTTGTCGGTAAAGGTCTGGGGATCGACACCTGCATTGGCGGCGGCGGTTTCAACCTTCTGCCCGTGCTCGTCAGTGCCTGTCAGAAATTTGACGTCATAGCCGTCCAGACGCTTGAACCGGGCCAGCGCATCACAGGCAAGCGTCGTGTAAGCGTGGCCGATATGGGGCTTGTCGTTGACGTAGTAGATCGGTGTCGTCAGGTAATAATGCGCGCTCATGGATATATCCGATCGGCGGTCGCTGTCCGCTTTGGTGGTCAGTCAAAGAATCTGGTGCATTGAGGTACCGCCCGCACCTGTCAGTTTCAAGGTGAAACGTCAGGAAGCGGCGTGATCCGGTGCCAGGGAATAGAACACATCCATCAGCAATTGCCGTTTGTCGAGATTGAGGCCCATGCCTTTTCCGAGAAGCGCCGTTATCCGGGAGCGCCGTTCCGCCACACCGGCCGGGCCAAGTGTTTCGGTGAGTTTCTGGGCGGCTGCCCCCATCCCCCTGATCCGGTCGATAGGGGCTTCTCCCGCCGCGGCATCCCGCGCGATACGCCCGAGCCACCAGTCCAGAAGGTTCATTCCGGTCTCAAACGGATCGCTTTCCTCTGCCTTCACCGCACGTGTCCAGCGATCCGCCAGCTCCAGCAGAGACAGGTCCTGCAGGGACGGATAGCTGCTGAGTGCGCCAAAAATATCCTCAAGCGCGGAAATACCGCCTTCGGCTGCCAGAGCAAGCGCACGGCCTACGCTTCCTTCGGAGATTGCAACCAGGGTTTCAATCGTCGCCGGATCGAGATCCGGCTTGTGAATGCCCAATAACTCGGTGATCTGAGTATCGAAGAGCGGACCAAGGCGAACGGACCGGCACCGGGACCGGATGGTTGGCAGCAAACGGCCGGGCGTGTGGCTGACAAGGATGATCAGCGCTTGCCGGGGCGGCTCTTCGAGCAATTTCAGAACAGCATTGGCCGCATTCCGGTTCATCTCGTCCGCGCTGTCGAGAATGACCACGCGCCAGCCACCGAGCGACGGCGTAAGCCTCAGGAAACTGCCTATCTTGCGGACATCGTCAACGACGATCTCGCCACGCATCTTTTTGCGTTTCTCATCGTAACCGCGCTCGACCACCAGCATATCCGGATGGCTTCCGGCGGCGATCTGCGCGAATACGGGATCGTCACGCGAGACATGAAGATCGGCGGCAGCGGGCGGCAAGGCATCGCCGAAAAGCCCCGGCCCCTCATCCTGAACGCCGCCAGACAGCACAAAACGGGCAAACCGGTACGCAAGCGTGGCCTTGCCAATGCCCGACGGCCCCGTGATCATCCAGGCATGGGGGATGCGTCCGGAGGCAATCGCATCATGCATCGCCGCCTCGGCCGTTTTATGGCCGATCAACATCTCGTTTTCGCGCGGCAGAGGAATTGCGCTCTCGTCGCTCATCAAAGTGCTCCCAACCTGCTGTTGACCAATGTGGCGATCATCAGGCTTACGGATTCGGCGTCACCGGCGGCATCGACCAGCGCGACCCTGTCCGGCTCCCCGTCGGCAATCTCCCGGAAGCCCTCGCGCATGCGCTGGTGGAATGCGAGTTTCATCCGTTCAAAACGGTCTTCGGCGCCGCGCCGTGCCGCTTCATCAGAGACACGGGTGCGGGCAAGGCCTGCTTCGGGATTAAGATCGAGGATAATAGTCAGATCGGGTTTGAGATCTCCGAGCACGATCTTGTGCAAGGCCGCGATCTTGCCGCGATCAAGCCCGTGCCCATAGCCCTGATAAGCCATGGTGGAATCGGCAAACCGGTCGCAGAGCACCCATGTGCCTTTTTCGAGCGCGGGTTCAATCAGGCGGCGGACATGGTCCCTGCGAGCGGCATAGAGCAACAGCAGCTCCGTCATCGCATCCCAGCGATCCGGATCGCCGGTGACGAGAAGTTCACGGATTTGCTCGGCTCCGTCCGAGCCACCGGGCTCGCGTGTCAGGCAGACCGCTTTTCCCGCCTGTTCCAGGGCAGCCGCCAAAACACGGATCTGCGTGCTTTTGCCAGCCCCCTCACCGCCTTCGAATGTGATGAAGCGCCCTCTTTCAGAGGCCGCGAGGTCAGCCACCACTGCCCCAGACGAGGTATTCGACCGCGGCGCCAACTTTACCGAAAACGCCAAGCTGGTCCACATCCTCAGCTGCATAAAGCGGGATCGTCACGTCATCCATATCCGGTGCCGAGACTTTCAGCGTTGCCAGTTGTGTGCCGGCTGCAATCGGGGCCGGGACCGGGCCTTCATAGACCACACTGACTTTCATTTTCTGGCGTGCGGACCGCTTGAGCGTGAGCAGCACGTCACTATCGGTCACCAGAGGAACTGTTTTGGCATTGCCCAGCCAGACATCGGCATTGGCGACAACAGCGCCCTTCTCAAAGAGATTGTAATTATCGAATTCCCGGAAGCCCCAGTCGAGCAGTGCCTCGCCCTCGCGAGACCGCGCGGCAACGCTGCCCAGACCATTAACGACCAGCACCAGACGGCGGCCATTTCTGACGGCGGATGCCGTCAAGCCATATCCGGCGGCTTCCGTATGCCCGGTCTTCAGACCGTCCGCGCCCATGTTCTTGTAGAGCAGCGGGTTCCGATTGCCCTGTTTGATCTTGTTGTAGGTGAACTTCGTTTCCGAATAGATCGGATAATATTCCGGGAACCGGCGGATGGTCTCGACGGCAAGGCGCGAAAGATCGTGGGCCGTTGTCCGGTGCTCCGGATCCGGCCAGCCTGTCGCATTGCGGAAGGTGCTGCTGGTCAATCCGATCTCATGCGCCCGCCGGGTCATCTCCTCGGCAAACGCTTCTTCGGTTCCGCCAAGCGCTTCGGCCAGGGCGATTGCCGCATCGTTACCGCTCTGCACGATGATGCCGTGCAGAATGTCGTGCACAGCGACACGGGTATTCACTTTCACGAACATCTTCGAGCCGCCCTTGCGCCAGGCCTTCTCGCTGATGGCGATGGTGTCGTCCATCGAAAGCCGGCCGTCCTTCAGACGCTCGAACGCCATGAAGACCGTCATGATTTTCGTCATTGAGGCTGGCGGCATCGGCTTGTCCGCATCCTTTTGATAAAGGATCGTGCCGGTGTCGTAGTCGAGAAGGATGGCTTCCCGTGCACTGGTCTCAAGCGCGGAGGCCTGTAACGCCCAGAGCAGGTTGGCGGCAAGCAGGCCGGTGACAAGCAACCCGGCCCCGCCCAGGGCACGGCACGTGCTCCCGACTGCTGCGTTCCATTTGCCGGTCAATATCATCATGAGTTCCCCTCCCGCCCGAATGACGAGACGTTTTGGTCCAACAAGTTATCGGCTTTCATAGCCCCAAGCGTTTTTCTGCATAATGCACAACTTTGATTGAAATGAGACACAGGGGGCTCTTTGCCAATTTTGCGCCTTGTAGCTACTGCTGTTACTCGACGATCACCCGCGCGCCCGGATACCCCCGGCTGATGACGGATTCAAGAATCCGGTCGGCATCCTCCGCCGTTGCCAGCGGGCCAAGGCGCACACGGTAGAAATATTGTCCGTTCACCTGCCGGGGATCGATCCGCACCGGTCCGACATCGGCCAGAATTTGCGTCAGCTTGTCCGCGTTGTTCGCATTCGTAAACGCGCCGGCCTGAACGTATATTTCGGTTGGCTCCGGCTCGGTCAGGATCACTGTCTGGCTGCGGGACTGGCGCGCGAGATCAATGGCGCTGCCCTGATCGGCGGGACTTGGCGCTGTGGATACCGCAGGCGGCGGAGGCGTCAGAACAACAGCTCCGGGTATCTTGGAGACATTGCCTTTGGAAACAGCCACGCTCGGGGCCGCTTCCGGTGTTGGAACCGGTTCGGGATTCAGGCTGGCGAGCTGCACCGGCTTGCCCGACTGGTAGGCTTCGGCAAGCCGACGGCTCTCCTCCGGCAGGACTTCGACCCGGACCTTCGCGGTTCCCTGGCGTTCGAAGCCCAGAAGCTGCGCGGAACGCCGCGAGAGATCAATGATCCGGCCATGGGCAAACGGCCCTCGGTCATTCACCCGGACAACCAGGGCGCGGCCATTCTCCAGATTAGTCACCCGCACAACGCTTGGCATCGGCAGGGTGCGATGCGCGGCGGTGACGGCATTCTGGTCGAACACCTCGCCATTGGCGGTGTCTTTGTTGTGGAAATTCGGCCCGTACCAGGACGCGATCCCCGTTTCGACGTACCCGTAATCGGCCTGAGGATAGTACCAGACACCATTTATCGCATAAGGAGAGCCAACCTTGTAGCGGCCAACCGGCCTTCCATCGGACGTGGCGCTCTGGACCTGCTTGGCCGTATGCACCACGAACTCGGTCTCCGCACAGGCGGACAAGAACAAGGCAAGCGTCATGAACGAGAGCGTGGCGAGAGGTTTCATGTCTGTCCTTTGGGTCCGTACGGCGCCCAGCTTACAACGGATATGCAATTTAAATTACGACACTACCATATCTCGTGGTCGATTTCGCGGTGAACTATTCCTGTCCGATAGCTTCCGCAAGCGTGCCAACCGCCGTCGCGAAGTAGCTTGAGCGGTTCCATTTCAGGATGACCTCATAGTTCGAGTAGGCGAGATACGCCGGTGCCAGCTCCCCGTCACCCGGAACCACCAACTGGCTTGTCAGGTTACGGCTTGGCAACGGGCCACCATCGCGCCTGGTAACGCCCAGCGCTTCCCATTCCCGCATCGTCTTGGTGATCTTGGAATCGATAAGGGACTTATCGAAATTCGCGGGCAGACTGACCGCGCGGCCCCAGGTTTCACTGCTGTTCCAGCCGGATTTGGACAGATAGTTCGCAATGGAGCCGAAGACATCGGCTTTGGTGCCCCAGATATCCTTATGGCCGTCCCCGTCATAATCGACGGCGAAATTATGGAAGCTGGAGGGCATGAACTGACTCTGCCCCATGGCCCCGGCCCAGGATCCCTGCATGTCGCCCGGCGCGATATGGCCTTGTTCCAGGATTTTCAGTGCCAGCAGCAGCTCTTTGCGGAAGAAAGCGCTGCGGCGACCGTCATACGCCAGCGTCGCAAGGGAAGCGACGACGGGGAAGCCACCAGTGATACGTCCAAAATCCGTCTCTACCCCCCAAAGGGCAACGATGAAACGCGGTTGGACACCGTATTTTTCGGAAACCTCCGTCAACAACGCCTTGTTCTCTTTCAGGAGCGCGCGCCCCTTCTGGATTCTGGCATCCGGAACGACACGGGTCAGGTATTGCTCGAATGTCAGGGTGAATTCAGGCTGCTTTCGATCCAGCTCAACAACACGCGGGATCGGCGTGACGCCAGTGAAAGCCTGATCAAAGATGGATCGGCTTATCCCCTGCTTCTCCGCCTCGGCCTTCAGTTCGGTGACCCAGGCCTCGAATGGCTGTGTCGCGGCGGCGTAAGCGGAGGTGAAAGTGGCTGCCGAAAGCAGTCCCGCGAGTACCAGAATTTTTCTCAACATATCGATGCCCGATGCCCAGCCTGTGTGCCAAATGCAATACAGTATGTTGTGGCATAGGGGACTGGCGCCCGCAACAAAGCGCCGGGTCAGCTCACAACTCATTGATCCGGGACGAGAGTTTTCAAGGCGTCTTCGCCCTTCCAACCCCCACATGTGCGAATCTGACTGGAGAGGGACCGGCAACGACTTGCTGCATCAGTGCCTGCAAAAAGCACCCGGCTTAAGATTCGATCTGGACAGATTGATCACATTAGATATCCTGAATATGAAAATTAATCATATTTAAGAGATTACAAATGAGACGAGTACTTCTTACAGGTGCGGGTGGAGGCATTGGCCGCCGCATGCGAAAGGCACTCGCCAACACCTATCCGATACTTCGTTCATCCGACATGGTTGAACTGGAGCCGGCAATGGACGGCGAGGAAGTCGTGCGGGCGGACCTGACAGTTCAAGAGGATCTGGAGCGGATTGTTGATGGTGTCGACGGGATCATCCATCTCGGCGGCCTGTCCGTCGAGCATGAGTGGGACGACATCCTGCGCACCAATATTGATGGCACATATCGCCTCTTCGAGGCCGCCTACAAAGCCGGGGTGAAACGGATCGTCTTCGCCAGCTCAAATCACGCAATCGGGTTTTATCCGCGCGGGCAGATCCTGGACGGATCGGAGCGCCCTCGCCCGGATTGCCGATATGGTCTCAGCAAGGTCTTCGGCGAAGCGCTGTCGCAGTATTTCGCGGACAATTACGGCCTTGGCGTTCTCTCCATCCGTATCGGCTGGTGTTTCGAGAAGCCCGAAACCCAGCGGACGCTCGGATCCTGGGTCAGCATCGGAGATCTGGCCCAACTCTGCCGGATAGGGCTGGAAACGCCGGATTTGCATCACGAGATCGTCTTCGGCATGTCCGACAATTCACGCACCTGGTGGGACAATAAGACGGCCCGCCGCCTTGGGTATCAGCCTGGGGACTCATCGGATATCTGGGCGGCGGAAGTGGATAATTCCGGCATCCCCGAACCAGGGGACGCCGTAGGCCTTGCCGTTCAGGGAGGCCCCTTTGCCAGCGAGGGATATCAGGGCGACCCGCTCCGGGTTGCCGCTCGCAATGCTCAATCCAAGCCCTGACTTAACGTCAGGTTCTCTTCTCACCCCGCTAGGGAGAATTGCCGTGTCTTTATCGCCCCAGAAGCTCAAGGCCCGTATGGCCACAGGCCTTCTGTCCTTTCCTGTCACGCATTTTGATCAGGATCTGAAATTCGCCCCCAAGGCCTATCAGGATCATGTTTCCTGGCTGGCCTCCTACGATGCTGCCACCCTGTTCGCCGCCGGCGGGACGGGTGAGTACTTTTCCCTCGGTCAGGATGAATTCCCGGCCATCATCCGGGCGGCGGTCGAGGCCGCGGACGGACGCTGCCCGGTGGTTGCCGGGTGCGGCGTGAATACAACCCGCGCCATTGCCGATGCCCGGGCCGCGGAAGCCGCTGGCGCCGATGGTCTCTTGCTGTTGCCGACATATCTGATGTCTGGCACCCAGGAGGGACAGATGGCCCATGTGAAAGCTGTCTGCCAATCCGTTTCCATCGGAGTCGTGGTCTATAACCGCGCCACATCCGTGCTGACGGCGGACAGTGTCGCCCGCCTCGCGGAGGAATGCCCCAATCTGATTGGCTTCAAGGATGGTGTCGGCGAAATCGACCATGTGACCCGTATGCGAACCATGCTTGGGGACCGGCTGGTCTATGTCGGCGGAATGCCGACGCATGAGCTGTTTGCCGCCGCCTACGATGCTGCCGGGTTCAGTACCTATTCTTCGGCCGTCTTCAATTTCGTGCCCGAACTGGCGCTCAGGTTCTATGCCGCCATGCGATCCGGAGACCGGCTGGTGATGGATGACATCCTGAAATCCTTCTTCTACCCCTTCGCGAATATACGGGACAAGGTGCCGGGCTATCCGGTCAGCCTGATCAAGGGCGGACTACGTGCTGTCGGCCGGGACCCGGGAAATGTACGCCCGCCTCTTTCTGCCGCGACGGACAAGCATATCGAAGAGCTTGCCGCGGTTATTGAAGCATCCAGGCTGGCTGCCGCCGCATAGAAGTAGGATTCATTTTTCGATAGATTGACCAATTTTCAAAAGGAGGCATACTTATCCGAGGAACACAGACGGCGCATGAACCGCCGCATTCCGCAACACGCATCGCATAAGAAAAAACAAACCAGTGATGCATCGGTTCCGGACACAAAACCGGACCAAAAGGGAGGAAATACAAAATGTCGATGATTCACAAAATCGGATCTGCCGCGCTGGCAGTCGCCTTGCTCGCGGGCATCTCCAGCAATGTCGAGGCTGCGGAATGGAAGGGCTGGAACATTCACAAGCCCGGATATCCCAACACGGTCGCGATGGATAAGTTCGCCGAACTTCTGGTGCAGAAAACCGGCGGGCGTCACAGCCTGAAGATGTTTCATTCGGGTGTTCTCGGCAGCCAGCCGGATGCGATAGAGCAATTGCGCATCGGCGGCCTTGAAATTGGTAATTTCAATCTCGGGCCGATTGGGCCGATCGCACCGGAAGCGAATGTCGTCTCCCTGCCCTTCATCTTCAAGGACATGGAGCACATGCATCGGGCGATGGACGGCGCTCCGGGTGATCAGATCAGTGCCGGCATGGCGAAAAAAGGCATGATCGCTCTTGCCTGGTACGATTCAGGCGCGCGATCTTTCTATAATTCCAAACATCCGATCAACAAGCCCGAGGACGTCAAGGGCATGAAGGTCCGGGTGATGAATAACGACCTCTATTCCGGGATGATTTCCGCCCTCGGCGGTAACCCGTCCCCGATGGCCTTTTCTGAAGTCTATCAGTCCCTGAAGACAGGCGTTGTCGACGGTGCGGAGAACAACTGGCCATCCTATGAATCGACCGGCCATTTCGAGGTCGCTGGATATTATTCACTGTCCCAGCATCTGATCATTCCGGAATGTGTCTGCATCAATGCCGACGTCTATAACGGCCTCTCCGACGCGGACAAGACCGCAGTCAAGGAAGCCGCCCGTGAGTCCGCCGAATTGCAGCGGAAATTGTGGGCCGAACGAGCCGAAGCCAGCCAGAAAATGGTGATCAAGTCCGGCGTCAAGTTCAATGACGTGGCTGACAAGGCGGCATTCCAGGATGCCATGAAGCCGGTCTTCGAAAAGTTCCTGGCAAGCAACGAGGAACTGAAGCCACTCGTCGCAGCCATTCAAGCGACGCAATAAAGCTCCTGTCCCGTGGCCGCCGGAATGGATCACAGATGTGAGCCTTTCCGGCGGCGCTTTTTGACATTCGTCATGCACTGTGCCGAGCGCGGCACTTTTCGAGCCGGGAATTCAGATGACCTCCATGCATTCGACCAGTGCCAAGGCCGGCGCCGACACGGCATCGCCACACATGGCGTCACATAGCGGGATCGTCCTGCTGCGGTATTTTTTCCAGAGCCTGGACACGCTTTGTCGCCTCAGCCTTTGGGTTTCCGGAACAGCCATGGTCGTATTGACCTCTATCTTCGGCTGGCTCGTATTCGGCCGGTATGTGATGAACGCAACCCCCACCTGGGTGGAGCAGGTCGCCCTTCTGTTGGTTGCGCTTATCGGCTTCGTCGGAGCATCGACAGGCGTGCACGAAAGATCCCATCTCGGGGTTTCGTTTTTCCGGGACATAGCGCCTCGCCCGCTGCAGCGGATAATGGATTTCCTGGTCCATCTGATCATGGCTGTCTTTGGCTCGGTCATGATGGTGCAGACCTATTATCTCGTCCTGTTCAAATGGGACGCACAGATACCTCTCATCAACGTTCCCGAAGGTCTTCGCGCGGTACCGCTCACCTTCTGCGGCGCTGCATGCCTGATCTATTCGGTAGGGCATCTGATCCGGTTCTTATTGAGCCGTGAGCAGCCCTCTTCCTCTCTACGCTGACCGGGGTAATCCAATGGGCCTTCTTATTCTGCTCGGCGTTTTCGCCGTCTGCGTCGTCATCGGCGTACCCGTCGCTTTCGCTTTAGCTGTGGCGGCCGTGACGGCATTCTTCGTTGAGGGGTTGCCACTTGTCGTTGCCTTTCAGCGCATCATCTCGGGCATCAACGTTTTTTCCCTGATGGCGATCCCCTTCTTCATTTTCGCCGGAGAGCTGATGTTCCATGGCGGCATCGCCATCCGGCTGGTCCGGCTGGCATCCGCGGCTGTCGGCTGGGTACGTGGCGGACTTGGCGTGGTGAATGTGTTCTCCTCCATGCTGTTCGGCGGTATCTCGGGCTCGGCTGTCGCTGATATCTCGGCGCTTGGCTCGATCCTGATCCCGGTCATGAAGGAAAAGGGCTACGACGATGATTATGCTGTGAATGTCACCGTGACATCCTCGATCGCGGGCATCCTGGTGCCGCCATCCCACAACATGATCCTGTTCGCCATCGCCGCGGGCGGCGGCATTTCAATTTCGCAGCTCTTTCTGGCCGGTGTGATGCCCGGTGTTCTGATGTGTATCTGCCTGGCGGCGGCGGCCTATATCATTGCTGTCCGCAGAGGATACGGGGTTGAGCCGTTTCCGGGGTTGTATTCGCTGTTCATCAGCTTCATCGCCGCCCTGCCCGGTCTCTTCACTGCCGTCATAATCGTGGGCGGCGTGCTGTCCGGTATCTTCACCGTTACCGAGTCAGGGGCATTCGGTACGCTTTATGCCTTCGCCATAACGCTGATCGTCTATCGGTCACTGAGCTGGACAGCCTTCAAGACCGCCGTGCTGAACTCTGTCCGTACCACCTCCATGGTGTTGATCCTAGTCGCCTCGGCGACGGCGTTTGCCTACATGCTGACCTTCTATCAGGTACCTACCCGGATGATCGAGTTCATGACCGGGCTAACCGAGAACCCGATTGCCATCCTGCTGATGATCAATCTCATGCTGCTCGTGCTCGGCATGATCATGGACATGGCGGCACTGATCCTGATCTGCACACCGATCTTTTTGCCGGTCGTGATTTCGCTTGGTATGGATCCGGTACAGTTCGGCATGATCCTGATGATGAATTTGGGGCTAGGGCTCTGCACGCCACCAGTCGGTGCGTGCCTGTTCCTTGGATGTGCGGTCGGAAAGGTCCCCATCG
Organism: uncultured Nisaea sp.; assembly: GCF_963974195.1. Taxonomy (NCBI): domain Bacteria; kingdom Pseudomonadati; phylum Pseudomonadota; class Alphaproteobacteria; order Rhodospirillales; family Thalassobaculaceae; genus Nisaea; species uncultured Nisaea sp. Next base: position 25,766 of record NZ_CAXBDC010000004.1, on the reverse strand, counting down.
AACGCGCGGTGCGAACGATCTGGCCCTTCTACGCAGCCATTCTCGTCGCGCTTATGCTGACGACCTTTATCCCCGCCATTTCGCTGACATTGCCGCGGCTTATTGAAGGGTAAGGGATACTCTGACAGGCGGTCAGGTTCCGCAGGGCGGCGGCGCGTAGCCGGTGACCCCGGGCTCGCAGACGAATATACCGCCAGCCTTAGGCTGGCGGTCCTCGCTGCCGGGGGTGATCAGGGACCGGCCCATGCTGGTGATATAAAGCTGCTCCAGCCGGGGACCGCCGAAAGCGAGACAGGTTGGTTTTTCGACCGGAACCGGAATGGACCGGTCGACCGCTCCGGCGGGGGTTAACCGGAGGATCTGCCAGCCATCGACTCCGGCCATCCAGTAACACCCTTCCGCATCCATCGCCGCGCCGTCCGGACGCCCTGCCACGACGTTCGTGTCGAAGAAGGTGCGCCGGTTCGATGGCGTTCCTGTTTCGGTTTCATAATCGAAGACCCAGATCGTGCGGACCGGTTTGTAGCTGTCGGAGAGGTACATCCGCGTGCCGTCCGGTGAAAAGGCAAGCCCGTTCTGGATATAAAATCCGTCCAGAACTGCTCGGCAGCTTCCGTCGGTTTCAAGGCAGAACAATGTGCCGTCCCCCGGCTCGCCCGCAGCCGCATCGCGCGGACCGCTTTTCGGCATGGTCCCGGCCCAGAACCGGCCCGCCGGATCTACACTGCCATCATTGAACCGATGAGTATTACGACCGGGCGCCATATCATTGATTATGCTGACAGAACCGTTCGACGGATCAAACGTGCACCAACCCTCTTCAAGGCCAACAATTGCGCCGCCAGACCGGCGCGGTGCCACGCAACCGATGGCCGACGGCATTGACCAGGTTTCATTGCTGCCTGTCCCGGGATGAAATCTGTGCAGGGACGGTGCCGCTATATCGACCCACCAGAGCATGCCATTTTCGGCATCCCAGACCGCGCCCTCACCGAGAGTCGCTCCGGCATCGAGTATACATTCAACCGGTACAGCCATTTCGGTCTCCCGTCGTTCAGCTAAATTCGGGGTATTTCTAACTATGAGGAAAGAGATTTCCGATAGCGTGTGATGCTGCCGCTCAGATGCTCGCGCATGGCCTGTCGGGCACCGTCCGCATCACCGGCGGAGATTGCATCGGCAATTGCCCGGTGCTCCTTATTAACCCGGGCGAGATAGTCCCGGTCGATCAAACGCTCACGATCCAGCTCCGTCAGCGTGCTGCGCGGGATCGCGCCTTTCCCGAGAGACGTAAGGAAGGCGGAGAACAATTCGTTATTGGTGCCCTGGGCGATGGAGAGATGGAATGCCATGTCCAGGGTAACCGCGGACGCACCGGTCTCCACGGCGCGCTCGAACTGGTTCAGGCTCTCGCGGATACGGGCATCCTGGGAAAGACTGCGGCGGGTGGCGGCAAGTCCAGCGGCCTCGACCTCGACGGCCATGCGCAATTCAAGCAGATCAAGCGTGCTATGCGCATCGCCCGTCAGAAAGGACGGCAGCCCCTTGTTACGGGTGCCATTCGGATCGCGCACGAAAATACCCGCGCCGCGTCTCGGCTCAACCAGACCGTCGGCCTTCAGAACCGCGACGGCCTCTCGGATAACGGTGCGGCTGACGCCGTATTCCGCTTCCAGCTCTTTCTCCGTCGGTAACCGGTCACCTGTTTTCATTGGGCCGGCGGCAATTTTAGTCCGAAGAGCCGCGGTTGTTTCCTGGGTAAGATTCCGCCCAGCCTGGATCTTCTGAGGCATTGATATGAGTTCCCGTTGAGTCCACAAAGTATGACTAGAGGTGATTAAATGTAATATTAATTTCGGTGATTGATCAATTCCAATGTTGGTGCATTAACCCCATATATCACATAGCAAAATGGCAACTACAGCCGTTCAGGAGAGATGCAGGTCAAGGGCCTGAGTGGTTTCGCGATCTGTTTTCCTGTTCTCTGTATCGGGTAGTCAAGAGGACGCAGCGTTGCGGATCGATCCAAGGCTTGCTGAAATATCAGACGCAACAACAGGAAAGGTCGACACCTGATGACTGAACCTCCGCACCCGTACCAGAAGTTCTACGAGTCATGGCGGCTCGATGTTAGATACAGAGAGAATGAGCGAACAGCCGCACTTGATCGCGCCACCCAATTTGCTCTGTTAGGGTTGAAGTTCGCTCTAGGGGTTAATGGAAGCGCAATACTTTCTGTTCCGATTTTCATAGAGCTTGTTGGGAAGAATGAACTGTGGACCCCGAATTCCTGGCAGATAGCTTTAGCGGTAGGTGCCTTTGGGATAGGTCTCCTCTTTGCAACCATCTCAATATTTTTTGGTTACTCCGGCCACGCAGCTATTGCGAATGAGCAATCGTTCAGACGTGATTCATCCGCACGGACCACTATCCGGGATTTAGTTCGAAATATATCTAAGGCGCCACTTGATCCCAACTCCGAATACGAAACTGAAGCCGGTCAGAAGATATCCGATGCCGATGATCAGGCATCTAAATTTCTTCGCAGCGCGAATTTTTGCGTCAGTGTGGCTGAGGTATTCTATGGCAGTTCCATGATCTGTTTTCTTGTGGGAGCGGTTTTTTTTGGCTTCGCGTTGTCACGCGCTCTCGGCCTAATTGGTATTGACGGCCTAGCCTCTTGCGCACCGGCATGACTGACTGTATGCATCTGTCCGCTGATCGAAACTTCACTCGGTCGGTATAATTCGGTGGCAAGAGAGCGCTAATGCATTTGGCGCTGTATTCTAAGTCATTGGGTTTCCTTTTGCGGATGGGTGGCCGAGCGGTTGAAGGCACCGGTCTTGAAAACCGGCAGGCGGGAGACCGTCTCGTGGGTTCGAATCCCACCCCATCCGCCATATCCTTACAGGATCATGGCAGCACCGCAGCGATATCTTCCTTGCTGTATGGTTTTTTCAGTGTTTTCACGTTTTCGAACGCGCCACTCAAATGAGAGGTGTCGCCGTATCCCGTGGCGAAAACAAATGGGATCCCCTGTTCTCTGAGTGCTTCAGCCACAGGTTCGCTCGTTTGCTCTCCAAGGTTCATGTCCAGAAGCGCAAATGTGATCGCTACCTTTTCGATCAGGTTCAGTGCTTTGGAGACACTTGCAGAGAGATGAACTTTCGATGCGCCGAGTTGCATAAGGCAGTCTTCTGCATCGAGAGCGATGATCATATTGTCTTCCACAACCAGTACGTCTCCGGAAAGCGTGCCGGCAGACTGGGGCGCTATTTTCTTGTTTGACAGACCTTTGATATCTGCATTGCCTTCAACGACAAACGTCATTGGGATTTCGAACCTGACGCTTACTCCCGAAGGAGCAAAATGCAGATCTACCGTTCCTTCCAGATCATAGGGTATGGAACGCTCAATCACTGTCGTGCCGAACCCTCGTCGCTTGGGCGGCTCTGTAATTTCGGGACCGCCCTTTTCCTCCCAGGAAATGCCAAGTACCTCGTGCTTTTTCGTATCCAGACAGATCGTGATGCTACCGCCGGACTTTGAGAGAGCGCCATACTTTGCGGAATTCGTCATCAACTCATGAATCACGAGTGCTACGGTCGTAAATGCGCGCGGGTGTAGAAGGACATCGTCACCCTTGATTTCAATCCGGTCCGGAACATTCCCTAGGTACCCCTCACCTTCCGTCTTGATCATTTCCCGAAGTGATGAAGGTGACCAATTTTCTTCCGTAATCTGATCATGAGCGCGTGCGAGCGCCTCAATCCGGCCACCTATTACCTTGGTGAAATCAGCTACGCTCTGCCCCTCGACATGACTTTGTGTAATCAGACTGCGTATGAGATTGAGGATGTTGCGGACTCTGTGATTCAGTTCCGCAATAAGAAACTCCTGGCTTTCCTGGGCCCTTGCCCGCTCCTTGTTGACTGTATCCGTCATCCGAAGGACGACTTCCAACAAAGTCATCCTCAGAGATTCAGCTAGCTTCAGCTCAGTCCGCGTCCAGGGGGAGCTGTGGTTGCGTACTGTTTCCTGCCACGCTTCAAAGCTTTTGCGTGGCGTCAATCGAACGCCGTTCGGCCCCAGTTCCACGGGCTTTTCAGGATTACCCGCCCAGTTGACTGTTCTCAAAATCTCCCGTCTGAACAGGACGATATAATCACGAGGGGTCCGGGAAACGGGAAGCACCAGCATGCCAACAGATCGGTCACTGAAGTCAGCTCCCTTCTGATATACGTCAGGGATACTCTCGGTATGGTAAATCGTGCTTGCTGTTGTTGTATTCAGGAACCTTGCAAGCTCGATAAACTCCGCCTGTGTTGGTGTATACCCACGGGAAACAAATTCGCCGTCCATCCAGCCGACAACACCGTCATAAGGCACAAGTGTGTCTATTGCTGCGATGATTGCCTCAAAGCTCTCGGCAACACTGCTACCCTCGGCGAGTTGTGCCAACAATTGGTCGTGCAATTGTTGTGCTTTTGCCTCTTCGGCTCGCACCATATCGCTATCTTTTTGGTCAAGTACAAAAGAGAACAATTGGCCAAACAGCTCTGCGGCAGTTCGAGTCTCATATGGAAGAACGCGAGGGGTATAATTATGACAGGCGAAGAGCCCCCAAAGCTCGCCCCGCCTTATAATTGAAACTGACATAGAGGCTTCCACGCCCATATTGCGCAGATATTCAAGATGTATTGGCGACACTGCGCGCGTAACACTGAGAGATAAATCCAATGGCTCACCCTGAGGATTTCTCGTAGGGACAACCGGGTGTCCGTTGTCATTTACATCACTGATAATGCGCAGGAGATTTCGTTTATAAAGATCGCGTGCTTGCCGCGGGATATCACTGGCCGGGTAACGCAGGCCCAGATAGGATTCAAGATCCAGACTGGCTGATTCAGCGATGACAATACCTGTTCCGTCAGTATCGAATTTATAGACCATGGCCCGGTCGAAGCCGACAAGCATTCTCATTTGTCTGGCCCCAAGCTCGCAAACCCGGGAGACAGAATCCACGCGCCCAATTCTGTCGATCAGTGCACGTACATAACTCGCGTAATCGGTTTTATCCCTGACCCCATGATGTTCTATCTCGATAATTATTGAGCGGCCCGAATAATGGATAGCCAGGTCAAATAGGGATATGTCGTCATGCAGCTTAACTCCAAATACTCGTTCAACGGAATCTGCCGTTGAGAGCATTTGTAATCTTCCGCGGATCGTGTGTATGGCAGCCTCGGAAAGGCACTGCACAAGCGGTCGTCCAATCAGGTCTTGGACTTTTGCCCCAATAAACTCATCAATGTTTTCCGAAGCATGATTCACGATCCAATCTGTAGAGACAGAGAGCAATGCACCAAACGATTGAACCCGCCCAAGAATATGGATGGGCTCCCGGTCGCAGTTTGATAAATCGACCTGCATTTCGGAAATGTCATTATTCTCTTGGTTATCAGGCATAAGCCTTGCTCTCTCTGCTAATGACTCTGTCAAATGCGAGTTCAAATACGGAAAAACAGCGGTTCGCTGAATCAATTATGTCTTCCGCCTCCAGCCCGTCGGCTGGAAGATTTTCAAGTGTCTTGATGAGCATCGACCATTGCTCGGCAGGCACATCGTCTTTTAAAAATGATGACGCGTTGTGCACGCGTTCACTCGTGGACAACATCAAGGTTTTTCTTAGGACTTTTGACCCGAGATATGAGCCGCAGATCACGTAGGCGATTGCCAACGGATTAATATGCCCAACAACTGGTGCAGCAGACACTGGACGCACTTTCTCTCCAAGCTCGCTTAGATCACTCTTGATCAAAATAATCCGCCTCTTCAACCACTCTGCTTTTTGAGAGAGACATTCGAGAAGACGTTGGTGAGATTCGAGCTGTGCGCTGAGAAAGGAGATAAGGTCTTCTTCATTCGACAAGTCCAACTGCGAGGCCAGTTTGTCTATTCGCTCGTGTGCTTCGGCTGTATCGATCCTCAATCTTTTCCTAAGCGTGACGCTTGTCGATTTTGTTTTCATCTAATTAATTTTCATCACAATTTTCTGTGCACCCGATCAATTCATTCTGTTTTATATGCAGCTGTACCGTTTGCGCCTGCCGGAAACGGGATTATTCGCACTCCAATATCTATAGCGCATCAAATGTGGGAGGCTTCCATATTGGGCGAAATTAATGTTCCTTGCCTCTTAGTTAACAGATCTGATCCTAGCTTTCACGACTCTAACGCTAATGATTATCATTTTTAAATTCGCATCAAATTTTACACCTTAACCTATTAAGGGAGCGGAATTTTTACACAAAAGCAGATTACCCTCTAATAAGGTAAAAATTGAAATCAGCTGATCTAATGCACAAAAGCACAATTCCTCCTTATGGTATTACTCGTGCTTTTCGGAGGCACGCCTCACTTGAGCTGACATTTTATCTGTACTGGGCCGTATCAGGCTCCAGGCTTTCAGGATCTTATGGTGAGTAGTTTTGGAGACTGTCCGATGTCCTATGCCTGTCAGCGGGAGCTGTTCGACCTACCGGATGGACTGACCTATTTCAACACCGCGAGCCAGTCTCCCTGTCTCAACACCAGTTTTTCGGCCGGTGAACGCGGGCTCAGGCGCAAATTGCACCCATGGTCGGCCGACCGCGCGGCCCTGCCCGGCGAGATGGAGCGCTGCCGTGACCTGTTTGGCGGCTTGCTCGGTGCCACGGCGGATGATGTCGCGATCGTTTTTGCGACCAGTTATGGAATTGCCTCCGCGGCAGCTAATCTGCCTCTGTCGCCGGGACAGGATGTCCTCATGCTCGAAGCGCAATTTCCGTCGAATGTTTATGCATGGCAGAGGCTGGCCGACCAGTCGGGTGGCGGTATCCGATATGTCCCACGCGGTGCGGATTTCGACTGGACCGGGCCGGTTCTGGAAGCGCTGGATGATGGCGTGGGCATCGTGGCCCTGCCGAACTGCCACTGGTGCGATGGCGCGCTCGTCGATCTGGAGCCGATATCGGCGGAATGCGTCAGGCGCGGGATACCGCTGGTCGTGGATGCCACCCAGTCGATTGGCGTAAAACCGCTGAACCTTGAAACGGTTCCGGCGGATTTCATCGTCGCCTCCGGTTACAAATGGCTGCTCTGCCCGGACATGATGGGGTTCATGTATGTGGCGCCGAAGCACCAGACGGGCATGCCCCTGGAGCTGAACCACGCCGCACGAATTGATGCACCGTCCATGGAAACCGGCAGTGGCCTTGGCGGCCGCCTGAAGCCGAACGCACGACGTTTCGATATGGGGGCCGCGGACAGCATGGTGCACATGCCCATGTGCGTAAGCGCCCTGGAGCAGATCACGGAATGGACGCCAGAGGCGATCCACGGCTACCTGTCCGGCCTGGTCGATGTGATTGCCCAGAAGGCTGAGGAACGCGGGTTTATTTGCCCGCCGAAAGCGCGGCGGATCGGGCATTTCATCGGACTCTACAGGGATCAAGCCTGGCCGGCGGATCTCGAAGCACAGCTGGCCGCGCGCAACGTCCATATTGCTTTCCGGAACGGCGCGCTGCGGATCAGCCCCTATCTCTTCAATGACGAGGCGGATGTGGATCGTCTGTTCTCGGCACTCGACGCCGAACTGGATTAATTCCGGCGGAAGTCGACCTGGTGTTTTTCACCGCCAATACTGACCGTGCTCATCTGCGGCGGTGCTTCAGCAATCACCTGTCCCCGGCGAATGACGAACAGCCGGTTCGGTTTCAGGCGAATGGCTTCCATCGCATCGCCCGCCTGCAGGATGACCAGATCAGCGTTTGAGCCCTTCGAGATGCCGTAGCCTTCCAGCCCCATTGCTTTCGCCGAATTTTCGGTGACGGCAGCAAACATGGCTTTCATTTCGTCAACGCCGGTCATCTGCCCGACATGCACGGCCATGTGCGCGACTTCCAGCATGTCGTGGCTGCCGAGGCTGTACCAGGGATCCATTACGCAATCATGGCCAAGCGCGACATTGATCCCGGCTGCAGTCATTTCCTTCACCCGGGTCATGCCCCGGCGCTTCGGATAGCTGTCATGCCGGCCCTGCAGGGTGATGTTGATCAGCGGGTTCGGGATCGCGTGCATCCGGCTTTCAGCCATCAGCGGCAGCAGCTTGGAGACGTAATAATTATCCATCGAATGCATGGAGGTCAGGTGCGAGCCGGCAACCCTGCCCTCCAGCCCGAGCCGCTTGGTCTCCGCCGTCAGCGTTTCGATATGGCGCGACATCGGATCATCCGTCTCGTCGCAATGCATATCGACCCTGAGCCCCCGTTCCGCTGCGATCTCACACAGCGCCCGAACAGAGCGGGAGCCATCTTCCATGGTGCGCTCGAAATGCGGAATACCGCCGACGACGTCGACGCCCTTGTCCAATGCACGGGTCAGGTTCTCCGCCGCGCCGGGAGAGCGGAAAAAACCGTCCTGCGGGAAGGCGACAAGCTGGATATCGATATAGGGCTTCAACTCCTCCCGCACCTCGATCAGAGCGTCCACATTGATCATCCGGGGATCGGAGGTATCGACATGGCTGCGGATCGCCAGCGTACCCTTGGCGATGGACCAGCGGGCAAGCTCCCGGACGCGCTGCTTGATAGCGTCCCCGGTCAGATGCGGTTTCAGCTCTCCCCAGAGCTGGATGCCCTCCAGCAGGGTGCCGGACTGGTTCAGACGCGGCTCGCCCAGGCTGAGGGTGGAATCCAGATGGAAATGCGGATCGATGAAAGGCGGTGTGACCAGGCAGCCACCGGCATCGATGGTTCGGCCTGCATCGCCGGATACAGACGGCCCCACCTCGACGATCCTGTCGCCCTGAATGGCAATGGACTGTCCTGTACGCCCATCGGGAAGCGTCGCATTCGTGATCAGGATATCGAGCATTTTGAAGGCCTTGGATCTAGACTCTGTCGCCGCGCCGGAATGGAACCAGCAGGGCTTTCGGATACCGCGCCCGCCGCGCCATCACAACCATGGCGGCGATGGAGAGGATGTATGGCGCCATGAGGAAGAACTGATAAGGGATCTGTGCTCCGGCGAATTGCTGCGCCCGGACCTGCAGGGCATCGAGTCCGGCAAACAGCAAGGCGCCCAGCAGCGCCTTGCCCGGCTTCCAGGAGGCAAAGATCACCAGCGCGACGCAGATCCAGCCACGGCCGTTGATCATGCCGAAATAGAAGGCGTCGAATGCACTCATGGTGATGAAGGCACCGCCGATGGCCATGAAGGCGCTGCCGACCATAACCGCGCCGGTTCGCACGGCCAGCACGTCGATCCCCTGGGATTCGACGGCGATGGGATTTTCGCCCGCCATCCGAACCGCGAGCCCGAGCGGGGTACGCTCCAGCACATACCAGACGGCCGGAACGGAAAGAAGCGCCAGATAGGTTAGCGGCGTCTGGCTGAACAGCGCCTCACCGATGACCGGAATGTCCGACAGGCCCGGAATGGCATAGGGCTGGAACGGCACGATCTTCGGCGGGGTTGTCGCGGCCGGCAGCATCATGCGGAAGACATAGTAGCTGAGGGAGGACGCAAACAGCGTGATTCCGATGCCCGTGACATGTTGTGACAAGCCCATATAAACCGTGAAACTCGCGTGAAACAAGCCAAACAGCGCGCCGATGAAAGCCGCGAAGACAATGCCACCCCAGAGGTCTCCGCCCTGATAGACCCACATCCATCCAGCCATCGCACCCATCGTCATGATGCCTTCGATGCCGAGATTGAGCACCCCTGCCCGCTCGCAGATCAGCTCGCCGAGAGTACCGAGGATCAGCGGGCTGACGATGCGGATGGTCGCGGCCCAGAAACCGGCGGTGAGTAGGATTTCGAGAATGTCGCCCATCATCGCCTCAACTCCAGCGGATGCGGTAACGGGTCAGCATGACACTGACCAGGATGGTCAGAACCGAGAGGCCAACCAGCACGTCCGCGATATAGGTCGGGATATCCGTCGACCGGCTCATGGCATCCGCGCCGACATAGACGGCGGAAATGAAAAAGGCCGAGAGGATAACGCCGAGAGGGTGCAGTTGCGCCAGCATGGCGACGGCAATTCCCGCATAGCCGAATCCCGGTGAGAGATCCAGGGTGAGATAGCCCTTCAGGCCAGCGACTTCGCTGACACCAGCAAGCCCTGCCAGACCTCCGGAAATCAGCGCCGTGCGGATAACCGTGGCGTTGACGCCAATTCCCGCGAAGCCCGCAGCGGAAGCATTCAGGCCAACGGCCCGGATCTCGTACCCCCAGACGGTGAAGCGCATCAGTGCCCAGGCAAGCAGTGCGGCAGTGAGGGCGAAGATAAAGCCGAGATGGAGACGCCCCTTGGCCAATAAGGGGGGCCAGATGCCCTCATCCACGATGGGGGCGGCCTGTGGCCAGCCAAGTGACATCGGGTCCTTCCACGGGCCCTCCAGCAGATACCCAACCAGCAGCAGGATGACGAAATTCAGCAACAGCGTCGTCACCACCTCGTCGACCTTCATGTGGGTCTTCAGCAGAACAGGCACGATCAGGATGGCGCCGCCGGCCATGGCGCCGACCAGCATCAGAAAGGGGATCATCAGATAAGGTGGAAGGGAGATCATGCCGGTGCCGAAGAAGGTCGCCGCCAGCGCGCCGCAATAGAGCTGTCCCTCTGCACCGATATTGTAGAACTTCGCCCGGAAGGCGACCGCAACGGCAAGACCCGTGAAGATCAGTGGCGTTGTCCGCGTCAGGGTCTCGTTCAAGGCAAAGGCGGAACCGAGCGCACCTTTCAGCAAGGCCCAGTAGGAGCCGAGCACAGGCTCTCCCGCCCACAGGATCAAGCCCGAGCCCAGTACAAGCGTCGCCAGTATAGCCGCTATCGGCGCTGATATAATGCGCCAGACCTCGACATGTTCGCGTGCTTCAATGCGCATGGACGGCCTCCGATCCACGCGCTGCCCCTTGGCCGGACATCATCAATCCAACCTCTTCAACTGTCAGGTCCGCCGTTGCACGCTGGGCCATGAGCTGGCCGTGATAGATCACTGCGATCCGGTCACTTAGAGCGAAGAGTTCATCCAGATCCTCGGAAATCAACAGAATGCCCGCGCCCTGTTCCCGCGCTTGCAGAAGCCGGCTTTGCACATAGGCAATGGCACCTTCGTCGAGACCACGGACCGGTTGGTTGGCGAGGATAAAGCGCGGCCCGCGCGAAAGCACACGTGCAAGGATGAGCTTTTGCATATTACCACCTGAAAGCAAACGCGTTTCCGCTTCCGGTCCTTCACAACGAATGTCGAACTCCTCGATCAGTTTAGTGGCTCTGTCCAGCGCCCGTCCCTTGTCGATAACGAAACCGGCCCGGGCGATCTCCGCGCTCCGGCGGTCCTCGCTGATGAGATTTTCCCAGAGAGGCATTTCGCTGATGACACCGGTCGCATGGCGATCCTCGGGTATACGGCCGACACCACGCCGAACCAGCGCGGTCGCATCAGCCCGGCCCGTTGTGCCGAGAATTTCAACATCTCCTGTATCGGCCGTTGTCAGGCCGGACAACAGGTTGGCAAGTGTGCGCTGGCCGTTGCCGGCCACACCAGCCAGGCCAATAATTTCATGCTCCCGGATTTCCAGACTGAGATCTTTCAGGCCTTGAGCCTCGGACTCAGCCCGGCAGGTTACCCGGTTAAGCCGCAGAACAGGTGCTCCCGGCTCCATGGGTTCCGCCTGGGGGCGGATAACCTCGGCACCGACCATCATGCTGGCTAGACTGTTCCGGTCGGCTTCCGCTGTCGTGACAGTGCCCGCCACGGCTCCGCGCCTAAGCACCACAACCCGGTCCGTATGGTTCAGGATCTCATTCAGCTTGTGGGTAATGAAGATGACCGCCAGTCCGCTGGAGGTCAGTTTTTTCAGTATCTCGAACAGGCTATCGGATTCTTGCGGGGTCAGGACGGCCGTCGGCTCGTCCAGAATGAGAATACGGGCATCGCGGTAAAGCGCCTTCAGGATCTCCACCCGCTGCCGCTCACCGACGGAGAGTTCGCCAACCAGTTTATCCGGATCGGCATAAAGACCGTATTCATCGGCCATCCCGGTAATCTTTGCCCGCGCCGCTTTAATATTCCGATGCCAAGCGAACAATGGCTCCGTGCCGAGCGTGATGTTCTCCAGCACCGTCAGGTTCTCCGCCAGCGTGAAATGCTGGTGCACCATACCGATACCGGCGCTTATTGCCGCTTCTGTCGAGCCGGGAGGCAATTGCGCTCCTTCGACCAGTATCTCTCCATCATCAGCAACGTAATGTCCGAAGAGAATGTTCATCAGGGTGGTTTTGCCAGCGCCATTCTCGCCCAGTAAGGCGAGAATTTCTCCCTGATGCAGATTGAACGAGATCGCGCCATTCGCGACCAGCGGACCAAAACTCTTGGTGATGCCCCTGAAAGACAGCAGGGGCATCACGGGATCGGTTTGTTGGGTCACGCGCGCACGCCCGGCCGAATCAGAACGTGGATTTCGGTTCGGTGTCGTTAATCTCGACCACGAACGCGCCGGACATGATCTTCTCGGAAAGCTCGGTGACCTTTGCCTTCGCTTCCGCCGGGATCTTGTCCTCGAACTCATAATACGGAGCGAGGCTTGCGCCGCCCTTCTGCATCATGGTCCATTCCTTGTAATCGGCCGCTTCGAACGAGCCTGCCTTGACCTGCTCGATGGCATGATCGATGGCGTTGGTCATGTCCCAGAGCGCGGAGGTTACAACAACGTCCTTGCCGTTCTCTTCCTTGTTCATGTCGTTGACGTTGCCGAAGGCGAGAATGCCCTTCTCGCGAGCCGCGTCGACCACACCGGCACGTTCCGCATAGAGGATATCGACACCGGATTCGATCTGGGCAAAGGCGGCTTCCTTGGCCTTCGGCGGATCGTACCAGGAGCCAATGAAGGTGACCTTGAACTCAATCGCCGGATCAACGGATTTGGCGCCTGCCATAAAGGCATGGAACAGCCGGTTCACCTCACCGATCGGATAGCCGCCGACCATGCCGATCTTTTTCGTTTTGGTCATGCTTCCGGCGATGATGCCCATCAGGTAGCACGGCTCGTGAATGTAATTGTCAAAGACGGAGAAATTGCTGCCGTGCGGCTTGAAGGGATCGCCCATGACGAAGGCAACGTTCGGGTATTCGTCGGCCACCTTGCGGGCTTCCCGACTGATACCGAAGGCCTCGCCAACGATCAGCTGCACGCCACTCTCGGCATACTCGCGCAGCACACGGATATAGTCGGTATTGGAGACCTTTTCCGAAAAGGAATAATCGATCTTGCCCGCGGCTTTTGCGACCTCAAGGGCCTGATGCAGGCGCGCATCCCATTTCTGCTGGATCGGCTGGGTATAGATGCCCGCGACCTTGATCTTGTCGGCCGCATTGGCGATGCCCGCCGGCAGCATGGAGATGGCGCTGAGTGCGGCCAGCGTTGCCAGAACCTGGCGGCGCGAAAGAAGTGTCATATCAGTCCCCCGAAAAGCGAAGTGGCTCATGCCCCAAATTGTCTTCGGATGCATATCGCCGTTTTCATTTTGCTAAATCCTCCCGTCTCACTCCGTGGCACTCTTTTGAGCCTACCCGCCTTGCGGTTTCCGGATCATGGCCGGATCAGCGGTGCCATCGTGTGTGACGTTTTGATTTCAACGGTTTGGTTTCGCAATGTCAATCGAACCCGGAGGGATGTGTAAAAAGCATCCCCCAGCGCCACTCTTGTTGGGTGGCAATTTTCAGGCCCTAACTGTCGGCGTATCTTCACTTCTGGAACCCGGATCTTCAGGCTCCGGGGCAATAACCGGGATCAGGAGGGTGAAGGCAGTACCCTCACCCGGAGTGCTCTCGACTGTCAGGCTGCCGCCAAGCACATTCGCCGCGGCATTGTAAGAGATATGCAGTCCAAGGCCAGTGCCTCCCTGGCCGAACTTCGTCGTGTAGAAGGGATTGAAGATTTTTTCCAGCACGTCCGGAGGCATTCCAATTCCGTCATCACGGACGCATATCCTGATAGCCCCCTTCCTTGCCTCCGTAACGGCAATATGGATGCTCCCGGACCTGTCCGGAAAAGCATGCTTTGAGGCATTGTCCAGAAGGTTGGTCAGGATTTGCCCGAGCTCACCCGGATAACTGTCTATTTCAAGTTCTTCAGGTATATCCTCGACAATGACCTGGATGTTTTTCTCTATGGAAGGCTGCAGCGTCAGAACCGTGCCGGAGACCAATTCATGCAAGCGGAAAACCCGGCGATAGGATGTTGTCCTGTCAACAGCCACCTGCTTGAAATTGGTAACCAGATCGCAGGCGCGTTCAACATTCATGGACGCCATCGAGGTTGTTTCACGTATCCGGTCAAGAAACACCATCAGGTCCGATTTTCGCAGCCCCTTCGCCAGTAATTGCCCAAAGTTCTCGATCTCGTGGCTCTGGGCGGACAAACTGAGTTTACTGTTGCCAAGTGGCGTGTTCAATTCATGTGCAATACCGGCAACCAGCCTTCCGAGAGCAGCCAGTTTTTCAACCTCGATCAGCTCGTTCTGCGTCATTTGCAGATTGTGCAATGCTTCGGAAAGATCGGCATTTGAAGAAGCCAGATCGTGCGTTCGTTTCTTGACCCGGTCTTCGAGCTCTTCATTCATCTGCTTCAGAGCCTGTTCACGGCTGACAAGGGCCTCGGCCATGGCTTCAAGGTCGCCGGAAAGCTGATTGAATTCCTTGATCGTTCCCGTTGGCCATGCCTCTGGTTGCCGTCCGGAGGCTACCAAACGAGCGCGTTCGATAACCGATTTCACGGTGCGTGACATCGTCTGAGCCCAAAGCGGGGCCAGAAGCGCTCCAATGATCGATGTGGAAATAAACCCCGTAACGATGATCGTGATGAGTTCCCGGGTCGTGGAATTATCCATGCCACGCGGAATACGGCTTACGAACAGCCACCCCAGGGACTCTGAAAATTCCGCCCATGCGAAATAATCCCGCCCGTCATAAGACAGCACTTCCGGCATGGGGTCTCCGCTCAATCCAGCCTGGACGATCGGCAGATGAAGAAGGTTGAGACGACCTGAACGCGCGATTCTTGTATCCGCAACGACCTCGCCAAGACGATCGACAATCCAGAGATCAAGCTGTCTGTCACTGCGCGAAAACTGACTTATGGAGACGATCTGGTCGAGCGGGACTTCCCCGATAATGGTTTTGTTGCTTCCCGCCAGGGGAACAGCCACACCGACGGTAACGATGCCTGAAATGGACGACAGCTGTGTGTCGCTCCATGCCTGCTTATGAGTTTCCGTGACTGTTCGGAAAAGCCTGTTTCCGGACATATCAATACCGACAATTTCCTCGATATATTCAGTGCTGTAATTCTTGACGCTGGCGTCGACGAGAATCCCCTGCTCATCGACAAGATATATCGCGTCGAAGCCATCGCCACGGGCCGTCTGCAGCAGGAAATAAACCTCCTGCTCGGGAACGTTATCGACAGCGGCGGCCAAAACCTTGAGGCGGTGTTCAAGAGAACGCAAATACTGCTCGACCCGCGCGGCCATCTCCGCCGCGGACTCTTTGGCTATCGTGCGGTTTTCCTCGGCAACTTGCGGCAGGCGAATGGCAAGTGTGATCGATCCGACAATCACCAGCGCGACCAGAGGTGTAACGACAAACAGAAGAGACAGCGCAACGCGCAGTGAGAGCACCCGGGGGATCTTCATTTCCGAATGAATTTCCCTTTCTGAACAGTTACGAAAACAAGCTGTCTGGCACTATCACCGGCACTGTCAAAGGTTACCTTCTGCTGCAATCCCTGCACGCTGCCAAGCGCATCCATCGCCTCCTTAACTGTTTGATCTTCCTTTTTATTCTTGAGAGCCGAAAACAAGACCATCGCACCGTCATAAGCCGCAATACTGGAGAAGCCAGGGTCAGAACGGAATCTCGATCTATAAGCGTCCCGAAACACGACATAACGTGCCGTTTCGTCATAACGGTCGTAAGTCTGTAACAGGAGAAGCCCCTCTATCGCCGCCCCGCCAAGAGTGAGAAGGCTTTCCGAAGCAGCCCATTCCGCGGCGAGGAGCGGTATTCCGGTATCGTGTTTACGCACCTGTTGTGTGAGTTGTGCGGAATCGACCCCGTTGGCGATAAAAATCAGTGCTTCCGGGTTAGAGGCCAGGAGAATTTGCGCCGTACTGGAAAAAGCTCCGCCGACACTGTTGTCGAACGGAAATGAGACAACGACAGTGCCTCCAAGTTCTGTAAAAGCTTTTTTGAATTCGTCGTTCCAGCTCGACGAAAACAGGGCATTGCTTCCATCAAGCGCCGTGGAAACCTTTCGAATCCCCGCATCAATGCAGTACTGAGCGTAGGCTTCGGCATATTGGCGTGTAGATGAGCCAATCCGGTAGAAATGATCGTTTTGCCCCACAAACGCCAGGGAAGAGACGGTAGGCGTGATGGCAACAACCCCGGCCTCGTTGATCACCGGCACCATGCCACCTGCGACCACGCTGAGATTCGGGCCAATGATTGCGTCAACCCCTTCCGCGATCAGGGATCGCGCGGCTTCCGCACCGCCCTCGTCCGTTCCATGGTCATCACGGACCAATAGCTTAATCTGGCGCCCGTTAATCCCCCCGGCCTCGTTCTTCTCGTCAACAGCCAGTTGAACGGCATTTCGAGATGCGATGCCGATATCGGATGCCCGTCCTTCAAGGCCACCGATGAAACCAACACGAATAACCTCGGGATCGCCGCAGGCTGCGAGTTGCAGCAAGCACAGAAGTAGCGCAGATAGCGTCGCATATAGTCGCATGAGCTGTCTCACCAGTGCCAGAGTCAGCCGATAGTTTCATGTCATGAATAAAATTTAGTAAATATTTTAACGCATCTTCGATGCCGCTCAGGCGGCGCGTAAATCACGGCCTGGAAAACCGCCCATCCCTGACAAGCATGACCGTTGAATCCCTGCCGCTGTCGCCAAAAGCGTCAAATTTTATAATTTGTTGTAAACCGGGATATCCGGCAGAGCGCAACAACACGGACTTCAGATCAATTCCATTGTCCGATGATGCCTGTAACGCAGCGAACAGTGTCGTCGCAGCGTCATACGAGGCCACACTTGCCTGATTGGGCTCGACCTTGAATTTTTTCTGAAGGCTGTCCCGGAATTTTGCATATCGTGCGCGTTTATCGTTCCTGTCGAAAGTATCCAGGAGCAAGATCCCTTCAACAGCCCGCCCCCCTAAAATTATCAGATTGTCGGACACGGCCCAGGACGTTGCGAGCAACTTTATAGTGTCGTCATGCTTTCTGATTTGCTGCGCGAGTTGCGCCGTATCTATGCCGTTTGCCAGGACAAGGATAGCCTCGGGCTTCACCTCAAGCAGAGAGAGAACAGTATTCTTCAATCCTACTTTTCTTGCCGCATCAAAGGGTGTTGCAAATAAGACTGTACCGCCTAGAGCACCAAACTCCGCTTTGAATGATTTTAGCCAACTCGTTGTAAAAATGGCGTTATGGGCATCTGTCGCCACTGAAATATTGTGGTAGCCAGCGCTATAAAAAGCCTTGGCATAATCAAATGCTGATTGCCTGCTTGAAGAATTCAGCCTGAAAAAATAATCGTCTTTTCCAATAAACTGCTCCGCGATAACCGTTGGAGAGACCGTTAGGACCTTCGCATCGTTAATTACGGGGACAACACCCCTCGCTACCACGCTTAATATGGGGCCAATAATTGCGGTAACCTTCTCGTTGACGAGAGCGCGCGCGGCCTCCTCCCCACCTTCTGTCGACCTTTTGTCATCCCGGATAACAAGTTCAATTTTCCGGCCGTTAATACCGCCTGCGGCATTCGCCTCATCAACAGCCATCTGCACGGCATTTCGCGATGCAATTCCAAGGTCGGAGGCACGGCCTTCCAGACCAGCGATGAAACCTATGCGTATGGGATCAGACTCACTGCACCCGATTAATAAAATCAGGCTCGCCAGAAGAAGGGATTTTTGTCGGAACCGCTTCATTGTTGACCATCACACTCGATATGAAGGTTTCACCGTGGCTATGGAAAAGATAAGATTTCGTAAATCGAGAATAAAAAATCATTATTTCTACCATAAAGAATTAATGATGTATCATCTGGACTCAATCAGCACATGACCTCCGCTCGGTTGCGGACTCTGAAAAACGTAAAAACTAGGATATCAAGGGCGCTCTGTTCTGTAGGAGGGTTCCATGACCGATCTTGAAGTCTATTTGTCCGGCGAAATTCACACTGACTGGCGCGCGGAAATCGAAGAGGCCGTAAAAGCGGCCGATTTGCCGGTTACTTTCACGGCACCGGTAACCGTTCATGAAAACAGTGACGATTGCGGCGTGTCCATTCTCGGCAGCGAGGAAAAGCCGTTCTGGGCGGATCACAAAGGCGCCAAGGTCAATGCCATCCGCACCCGTACGCTGATCGAGCGCGCCGATATCGTCGTTGTCCGGTTCGGCGACAAGTACAAGCAATGGAATGCAGCCTTCGATGCCGGATATGCCGCGGCCCTCGGAAAACCACTCATTATCCAGCATGATCCGTCTCTTACGCATCCCCTGAAGGAAGTCGATGGCGCGGCTCTGGCTGTGGCTGAAACACCCGCGCAGGTGGCTGCTGTGTTGCGGTATGTGGTGACCGGGGAACTTTAGATAACTCGCATACTATGATGAAACATATAGGAATTGTCGGCTGCTCAGCCGAGGGCGCGGCGCTTTGCTACAGAACGATCTGTGCTGATGGCGCGGCATTGCTTGGCCCGCACAAACATCCTGAAATCTCGATGCATACGCCATCGCTCTCGGACTATGTCAGGTGCCTTGATACGGGTGACTTGAACGGCGTCGGAGAGCTGATGCTCGATTCTGCGCGAAGGCTGGAGCGTGCCGGTGCCGATTTTCTGATTTGCCCGGATAATACCATTCATCAGGCATTCACTTATGTCGCGGAGCGGTCGCCCCTGCCCTGGCTGCATATAGCGGAAGAAACCGCATCACTCGCCCGCAAGCAGGATTTCCGCAAGGTGGCTCTGCTTGGCACGAAATGGCTGGTGGAGAGTGACGTCTATCCGGAGAAACTGGAAGCGCTCGGCATAGGCTGGCTCAGGCCTGAGCCGGAGGAGATCTCCGAGATTGCCCGGATCATCATGGATGAACTGGTTCCGGGCCACTTCCTTCCCGGCTCGATATCGTATTTCCAGATGTTGATCGGCCGCATGAAGGAGCGCGGTGCGGATTCGGTGCTTCTCGGCTGCACGGAGATCCCGCTGATCATCAGTGACGAGAACAGCACCCTGCCGACACTGGATTCGACCAGAACGCTGGCGCGCGCGGCCCTGCAAAAGGCGGTCGGCTGATTTAATGCCCCACACAAACTAAACGCGCCGCTTGAAGGCGGCGCGTTCGGCAGAGTTTCGGATGTAGGGGGAATTATCCGAAAGTAATGTATTCGGCCCAAATCTGGTCGAGCTGGCGCAGGGTGACGTTCGCGTCTTCCATACCGCGCACCAACTCACCACGACCGTTGGTGAATTCCATGTGACGCGCTTCCAGGTCCCGGAGGCGGGAGACGATATCCCGGCCCTTCGGAGACAAGCGCAAACGCACCGAACGGCGATCATGTGCCGCACGCTCCTGCTCCAGGTAACCATACTCGGACAGTTTCTTGACGTTGTAGGAAACGGTCGAGGCCTGATAGCCCTTGCGATGGATGAGATCCCGGACGGGAATGTCTTCGTCTCCGATACCGACAAGCATCAGCGCCTGGGAGGGGTTGATGTTGTTGATCCCCATGGATTCGAGTTCAACCCGAACTACATCGAGATACCGGCGATGCAGCCGGTCGAGCATCGCGGTCAGTTCCAGGTAGCCCGACCGTACGGTTTCGGCGGATGCGCCGATGCCGATATCAGCCGTATCGATCTTCAGAGCAGAGCGTCGAAGTGTTTGTACGGTCATGGTTTGTCTCCGCATTGCATGGGCAGTTGCTTTCAAACTGATACCATTCCATCAAAATGGTTTCTAATTGTAAAGCACAATCGATAAATGACATTCCAAACGACTGTCAGAACAAAGTATGCGGCGGTATTGCTCCGCTAATGCGCTGATTTCCTTCTAAAAATTAAAAAGAAATTCGGGGAAAAAATTATTCCCTCCCAATCCGGTCCATCATGCACGCGGCATTTTTCAGAAGCTGACAGCAAAAAATTGATGCGGTCCCCGGGCGGGAACCTGATTGACCAGCGCAGAGGCTCCACGATTATAGGGGCGGGAACGTATAAAAAGACCGGGCGGCGCATGACGGGCGGATGCTTGAGTCATAATCAAACCACCGATTGAAATGGACCGGGAATGACGGACTTGGGAACGCAGGGCACAGGCTACGTGGACAGCTATTATGGCAGAACCGTAAAGGCGCCAGCCTCGCGCCCCCGGCTCACACACGACATTGATTGTGATGTCTGTATTGTCGGTGGCGGCATGGCAGGTCTTGCAACGGCACTCGGACTTGCCGAGCGCGGCAAGAAGGTCATTGTGCTGGAGGCTCGCCGGGTAGGCTGGGGAGCGTCAGGGCGCAATGGCGGTTTTGTCAGCGCCGGATACAGTCTTGGACTTGATGACATAGAATCCGCGGTAGGAAGAGAGGATGCCGACGCACTTATGTGGCTCACTCTCGATGCCCTCACCCTTATTCGCTCCCGGCTTGAACGCTACGGCATTGATGCCGGCCCCATGCGCGACGGCATCATGAAGGCATCCTGGTACAAAAATGCCGACGGGTTGAAAGCCAGTGCGGACAAAAAGAACGAGCGGTTCGGGCTCGGTCTTGAATTCAAGAGCCGGGAGGAGATGCAGGAGCTCTATCGCACCAAGCGCTATCATGAGGGGCTCCTGGACCCGACGGCATTTCAGTTTCATTCCCTGAACTTCACCAATGGGATTGCCGATGCGGCCACCTCTCTCGGGGCAACGATCTTCGAGGAGAGCCCCGTTACCCATATGGATCTCAGCGGCGATAAAAAACGAATCGACACGGCAAAAGGCAGTGTGACTGCCGATCAGGTAGTGATTTGTTGTTCAGGCTATATCGGCCACCTTCACCCGAAACTCTCTCGCGCTACCTTGCCCGTTGGCACCTACGTGGTTCTGACCGAGCCTCTGGGTGATCGCCTGCAGGAGGCGATCAGGGCGCCCTACGGAACGTCGGACAGCCGGATCGCGAACGATTACTACCGCGCCCTGCCCGACACCCGGCTGCTTTGGGGCGGTCGGGTCAGCTCCAACCTGGAGCCGCGCAATCTCGGCCAGAAGATGATCGGCGACATATTGAAGATCTACCCACAACTCGAAGGTATCCGGGCTGAAGTCGCCTGGCCCGGAACCATGGGGTATTCGGTACACAAGATGCCCCAGATCGGCCAGCTGCAGCCGGGTGTCTGGTACAATCAGGGATATGGCGGACATGGAATGTGCGCCACCACGGCCGGCGGCGAGGTCGTGGCGAAAGCGATTGCCGACGGAGACGAGACCTACAAGCTGTTTGCGCCTTTCGGTCTCGATTTCGCCGGAGGGCCGTTTGGCCCGCTTATCGCCCAATGGGCCTATTGGGGCTTTCAGATGCAGGACCGCTGGCAAGCCTGGCGCTCGAACTGAGCCAGACGCGCAAGCACAAGCGGCTCCAGCAATCCACTAAAGGGAGCAGATGCGCCTAGGCCATCTGCTCCTTCACTTTCAGGAACTTGATCTTCGGCCAGTTTTCCGCCGTGTGCTGCAGATGCCAACCATTGCGGGCCATGAAGACCGGCATGTCGTCATGGTCGTCGCCAAGATCGCCCTGATTGGCTTCGATGAATTTCTTCAGCTCTGCCGGGTCCTCTGCCTCCAGCCAGCGGGCTGTGTACAGGCCAGCTGTTTCGAAACTCACAGGCACGTCGTACTCGGTGCGAATCCGGTCCGCCAGAACCTCGAATTGCAACGCGCCGACCACACCGACGATCCAGCTTCCGCCGATCCGGGTCTTGAAGGCCTTCGCCGCCCCTTCTTCCGCCAGTTGAACCACTGCCTTCTCAAGATGCTTGGCCCGCAGAGGATCGGTCGGACGCACCCGTTGCAGCAGTTCCGGCGCAAAGCTCGGGATGCCGTTGAACTGAAGGTCTTCGCCCTCGGTCAGTGCATCGCCGATCCGCAGATTGCCGTGGTTCGGGATGCCGATGATGTCGCCCGGCCAGGCTTCGTCCGCGATTTCCCTGTCCTGTGCCAGGAACATCACCGGGTTATGGATGTTCATGAGCTTGCCGCTGCGCACATGCTTCAGCTTGGCACCGCGCTTGAAATGACCGGAGCAGATCCGGGCAAAGGCAATACGGTCCCGGTGTTTCGGGTCCATGTTCGCCTGGATCTTGAAGACGAAGGCCGAAACCTTTTTCTCCGCCGGCATCACTTCGCGGGATTTCGTCGTTTGCGGACGCGGGTGCGGCGCATAGCGCGCAACGCCACCGAGCAACTCCCGTACGCCGAAATTATTCACCGCACTGCCGAAATAAACCGGCGTCATGCTGCCACCGAGGAATGCTTCCGGATCGAAGTCGGGGCACAATCCGCGCGCCATCTCGACTTCCTCGCGAAGTTGCTTCGCGGCGGAGGCAGGCAGCAATTCGTCCAGCTTCGGATCGTCCAGCCCGTTGCAGGTCAGACCCTGATCCGGTGCATCGTGACTGCCCCGATCCATCAGAATCAGCTTGTCTCTGAGCAGGTCGTAACAGCCCTTGAAGGCCTTCCCCATGCCGATTGGCCAGCTCGCTGGCGTTACATCGAGGGCCAGTTTCTGCTCGATCTCGTCAAGCAGCTCGAAGCTGTCCCGCGCCTCGCGGTCCATCTTGTTGACGAAGGTAATGATCGGCACGTCGCGCAGGCGGCAGACCTCGAACAGTTTGAGGGTCTGCTCCTCGATACCTTTCGCACCGTCGATCACCATGATGGCGCTGTCGACCGCCGTCAGCGTCCGATAGGTGTCTTCGGAGAAGTCCTCATGGCCCGGTGTGTCGAGCAGATTAAAGGTGTTGTCCCCGTAATCGAAGGTCATCACGGACGACGCCACGGAAATGCCGCGTTCGCGCTCGACTTTCATCCAGTCGGAATGGGCACGCCTTTGCTGTCCGCGCGCCTTAACGGCACCGGCCATCTGAATCGCGCCCCCGAACAGGAGCAGCTTCTCGGTCAAAGTGGTCTTACCGGCATCCGGGTGCGCGATGATCGCGAAAGTGCGCCGGCGCCCCACAGCGTCGTCAAGGGAACTCATCTAATCGTCCTTATTGGGGAACGCCGTTGTATATAAAGACTTTGGCCGGTCAGTCCAATAGCGGATCCTGATCGGCGGCCATGCGGAAACAGGAGGCCTTGGGGAAAGTGCAGCCGGGGAAACATAACCTCATCACCGATGTTCCTGGTCTTCGGGTAGGTAATGCCCATGACGATCGCTTGCGGAGCGGTGTCACCGTGCTGATACCGGACGGCGAAATGGTAGTCGCGGTTGATTCGCGCGGGGGCGGAACCGGATCGCGCGAGTTCGATCTGTTGCGCCCCGAAGCAACCGTGCAGAGCGTGAATGCCATCGTGCTGAGCGGCGGATCCGCCTTTGGTCTTGATGCCGCGGGCGGCGTTATGGCGGCACTGCGGGAAAAGGGAATCGGATATCGTGCCGGTGCCTCGATTGTTCCCATTGTCCCGGCAGCGATCCTGTTCGATCTGAATAATGGCGGCGACAAGGACTGGGGCACCGCATCCCCCTACCCCGCACTTGGCCGCAAAGCCTTTGAGACTGCGTCCGATGATTTCACTCTCGGCAATGCAGGAGCCGGATTCGGCGCTAATGCCGGCGGGTACAAGGGGGGGCTCGGCAGCGTCTCCATGCAGCTCGCCGATGGCGGCCCGACGGTCGGCGCACTGGTTGCCGTCAACGCGGTTGGCGCCCTGACGCACCCCGTCTCTGGGGCTTTCTTCGCGTGGGATTCAGAAATTGACGAAGAGTTCGGCGGCGTCCTGCCGGTTGCCGAAGACCGGGGCAGCGCCGTGCGCATGCCGAAGCTCTCCGGCCCGGGGGAAAACACCACGATCGCTATCGTCGCGACCGATGCCGTTCTGACAAAATCCCAGTGCAAGCAATTCGCCATCATGGCGCATCAAGGTTTGGCGCGCGCTATCCGGCCTGCAAATACGCCGTTTGACGGAGATGTGGTTTTCGGTGTTTCCACAAGCATGATGCCTCTCAAAGATCCGGTGCGCGATCTTGCGACACTCGGCGCACATGCTGCGGATTGCCTTGCCCGTGCCATTGCGCGCGGGGTCTTTGAAGCCAAGAGTCAGGAGCAATCCGTCAGTTATCAGGACACGTTTGGATTTCCATGCCGGACAAGCTGATGATTTCCGGCCGCAAGATCACGATCCGCACCCTGCTGCTGCGGGATATTGGCGGCTTGTTCCTGATCGCGCTCGGGGCGGTGCTGGCGGTGACTCTGTATTTCGGCAACCAGGGCGGGCTTGTGGTTCTCAGGGAGAACGCCAACGCTTCCATCAATTCAATCACGCAGACCATGACCGCGCATATTCAGCCCGCGCTGAAAGCAGCAGAATTTGTCGGTCAAAAAGCCATGCCTGCGGGCGCCCCTATCAACATGGTCGCTCAGGACATGGCGCGGACCGTGATGCATCTGCACCCGAACATCCGGGCGCTCGCCTTCATCTGGCAGGACGGACCGGTTGAATGGATCGCAACGGATGGAAGCACCGGCTCACGCGCCATCATGCCCGGCTCGGTCGAGGAACAGGCCGTTCAGGACGCACGCCATATCGGCGAGCCTTACCTGGCAGGCGCGGTTTATTCGGAAGGCGCCAAACTGACCCTGATAAGCGCGCGCAGCCCGATCTACGATAAAGAGGGAAACTATGTCGGTGTTGCGGCCGCCGCCTTTTCTCCGCTCGATATTTCAGTCTTTCTGCGGGATTCTCACATCACGAACGCATCCGTATTTGTGCTGGATGAAAAGGACCGTTTGCTCGCACACCCGATTTTGACCGCCCCCAGCATGCAGGCCCTGATGTCCAAGGACAAACCCCTGCTCAATGCAACGGAACTCGGCGATCCGGTGCTGGCCGCCTTGCTTGATCCGAAAAAGCGGAGCGCGGGCACACTGGACAAGGACAGTGGCACCGAATACTGGACCGCGGATGTTGGCGATACGAGCTATGTCGCCCTCGCCCGGAAAGTCTCCTTTGCCCGCGGCAACCGGTACACGGTCGGTGTTTATACGGATCAGTCCGTAAGCAGCTACAACGACATGATGCGCTATTTGACCTATGGCGCCATTGCAGGGCTGATCGTTATGGGCTTGGCAATGCTCCGGCTCAGGCAGCTCGCCGAGCGAATCAGGCTCCCGGTCACGGAGCTGGCCTCCGCGTCGAACGCCATAGCAAAACTCGATCTGGAAACCGTGCCTGAAATCCGCGGCAATCCCGTCCGTGAGTTCAATGATGCGGCCGACGCCTTCAATGCAATGATCGCCGGGCTGGCGCAGTTCCGGGTCTATGTTCCGCGTTCGCTCGTCATGGAAATTCTCCAGGAACGCGGCAGTCATGGCGTGCCGTCCGTTGAGCGGGAGGTAACGGTCCTGTTTTCGGACATCGTCGGCTTCACCGGGATAT